>DASYRE010000053.1 GCA_036004685.1 Candidatus Polarisedimenticolia bacterium
CCGCGACGCCTTCGGCCGCCACACCCATCTGGTCGACCAGATCGGCCGGGCCGACATCGAGATATCGCTTCCCAGCCTGATCACCATGAACGACCGGGCCGCGGCGGCGTGGGGGCTGGAGAACCGCACGCCCTTCCTCGATCATCGCATCGTGGAGTTGGCCTTTCAGCTTCCCCCGGAGCTGAAGATCCGGGACATGGAGCAGAAAGTGATCTTACGGAAGGTGGCGCGCGGGCTCGTGCCGGATTCGATCATCGACCGCAAGGACAAGAAAGGGTTGATCGTGCCGATCCAGCAATGGCTGGAAAAGGATCTGCGGGCTTGGGCCGCCGGCGAGGTGGCCGCCCTCAAGAAGAAGGCTTTCTACCGCAAGGTTCCGTGCCAGGGAGCGACGCGCGGAGAGTTCGACCGGCGCACTTATACCCTGTTGTCGCTCGGCCTCTGGCAAAGGAACGTAGTGTCCGTCCCACGTCGTAAGAGGATGGAAGTCGGAGACCGTCTGCGTTTCCGCAAAGGGAAGGGGGGCCTCTCCTCCGCATCTCAGGCTGACCACGCTGCGGCGGATGAGACGATGGGACAGGAAACCGAGAGCCTCTAGGGACTTCTCCCCGCCCGAGATTCACCGCCGCAGCCATCCACCGCCCGGATCAATTCCCGAATCGCAGATTCTGAGGTGAGGAGGGAGGCGCCTTGTCGATGAGGGTCTGGGATCCGGAGGCGATCGTGTTCCCCTTGTTCCCCAAGGAATCGAGCAGGCTGTTCAAGGGAAGACTGAAGGTCCCGAGCCCATCGGCCACGCTCGAATTGACGGCGAAGGATCCCATGAACGTGCTGCCGGGAACAGTCCCGCTGAGGACGATCACGGTCGTGGTTCCGTCGCTCTCCAGGAAGGTCAGCGGCCCCGGCAGCTGGACCACGGAGGTCAATGTGGACAGCGTCACGGAAACCGTGCCCGGGCCCGTAGGCGAGGGGTCGCTCAGGCTCAGATTCGCCGTGACCCCCGCGACGCTCCCATATTCCACCGCGCCGGCATCCCAGGATGAGCCGAGCATGGGCAGGTTGTCGGCGTAGGCCGGCAGCCCATGTTGAGCGGCGATGCGGTTGTTGACGCTGTTGGTCCTGCCCGACGGCAATCCCAGGGACGTCCCCACGTTGATCGCCGCCGACGAGCTCAGCAGGTGGAAATCGTTCGACGAGGGAGCGACGAAGCCCGGATTGGCGCAGCGGTTGTTGTCATTTGCGACTCCGTCCCCGTCGATATCGCTGGAAGTCGTCACGCCGCTACACGAGAAGGACCGGCCGTTGAAGGAAACCAAGTTGTTGCTGGTGGGGGCATAGACGAGGTTGTACTGGAAGATCCCGCTCCCCGCCCAGTCGACGACCTTTTGTGCGCTCGAAGCGTACATGATGTTGTTGCGGAATTCGTTGCCGGTGCAGGTCCCCAGACAGGTGATCCCCATCGCCCCGAGAAGGTTGTTGACGAACGTATTGTTGTAGAACTTGTTGTTGTTGGCCGTGAGGCCCGGTGCCGCGTAAACCTGGAGACCGTGCCCGCTGCCCCCGTCGCTGTTCGTCACAAAGAGGTTGTTGTACACCTGATTGTTGTTCATGCTGACGGTGTTCGCGTCGAGCTTGAGGCCTTCTCCGTGCGTATTGTGGAAGATGTTGTTGCGGACAATCATGTTGTCCACGTGGTTTTCCATGATGAATCCGCGGCCGCTCGAGAGCGTGGCGCGGGTGTTCTCGATCAGGTTGCCCTCGACCACGGTTCCCGTGTAATCGCCGGCCACGGCTCCATTGCCCGAATCCCCGATGATCATCCCGCTCGGCGTGCCGATCACGGCGGGGCCGAGGACGTTGACGTCGCCTGTGTCGTGGATCCAGTTGTCCCGGATGATGTTTGCAGTGGGACCGCTGGGCATGGCCTGGCCGTGGATGCCTTCGCTGCCCGTCCAGGCGATTTCATTGCTGGCGATGGTCACCCCAGTCACGTTGTAGAGGGTGACGCCGTAATCGCTGCCGTTCCCCTTCACATCGGCCGTGTAGTAAATAATGTTGTTCGATCCGGTGACGTTCTTGGGGGTGGTCGCCGGATAGAAATAGAGAGAGCCGCGCCGGTGGCAGCGGAAAGTAAAGCCGCGCACGATGAGGTTCGCGCTGGTCGCCAGGAACGTGAATCCGGTTCCTTCATTGTTGTTGAAGACATACGGGCGGTTGGGAAGGCTGGAGCCCCAGCGGACCAGGATGGCTCCCCCGCTCTGCGGGCTGTAGGAATCGATTTCCGGCGATGTCCCCGCGTATCCTGCATGACTGTTGGTCAAATCCGACAAAGAGGCCACGCGGTACGTCGGCGTCCCGTCGTCTTTCTGCGCACCGATCACGAGACTGGCCGTCCCGCTGTCGGTCGCGTACCAGGTCTGGGAGCAGGCGGTCGCGGGCACGCCCGCGCACGGTCCCGTCGAGCAATCGCTGCAGATCCTCCATCCGCTCGACGGTGCCCGCGTTCCATCCAAGTAGACCTTCTCCCCGGCGGTCCCCGAAAAGCCGTAAGCCTCGATGACGATCGGATTGGTGGCATTTCCGCTGAGCGCCAGATCGTACTTGTCGGCGAAGTAACGTCCATCGAACGCGGCCGTCTCTCCGTCGTGCGCCGGGTGCACTCCGCGCACCCGCAACACGTCCGAGGAGCCCGCCGCCAAGAGGGCGATCCCTTCCGTGATCGTCTTCTTCGGACCGTTGGATCCGCACACGATGCTGGCGCCCGATCCCGAACTAGGACAGTTGCCGTCCACGTAGTAGGTCGCGGCGCGGCTTGCAGCGCTTCCCCAGACCACTGACAGAAGGAGGGGAAGCCAGACGAAGCGGCCCCGCCTTTTCGAGTTTATCGTATGGCCGGTACTGTTCATCGAATCCCTCACCAAGCTTCGCCGGAGGGCCGAAACGAAGCTTCGAGGAGGTAAAAGCAAGCTTCGGGCCATGAGAGCGAAAGCAGGCTTCGGACGGCGTCTGAAGGGACCATTGCTTTAAAATACAATAAGTTACGCCCCCTTCCGGCATGCCGCCCTCACGGGCTGCCTTGCAATTCCGAAACCCGCTCGACAATTACGAAACCCGCTCCGGTCAAGAACTCCGGCGTTTCCGGGGCTCCATCTCCAGGATGTGCACCCCGTGGACGTCCCACTCTTCGCGGGAGACAAAGAACTTCTCCAGCGTCGGACGGGCCATCCCCTGCGGATCCTCCTCCCATGTCCGGCCGGCGACGAACCAAAGGCGGGGGCAGGTTGCCGACCACCGCCGGATTTCCTCGGCGGACTCCGGGACCCGGTCAGGATAACGAAAATCGAGCCAGCGGCTGCGAACGGCGCCTCCCTCGTAGTACTGATAGGCCGGGGTGACACCGATCACTAGGATACAGTCCTCGGCGCTCCGCATCGACTCGACGAGCCGATGCGCCTGCCGGGCGTCCTCTTTTGCATATCTCTGGTCGGTGAAATGGGAAACGAGGCTCGCCGTCATGAAGGCGAGCACCGCGCACGCCGCACCCCAGCGCAGGAACCGACTCCGGCAGCGGCTCACGCCGAGACTCAAGAGGAGGAGAAGGGCGGGGAAGGAGAGGAAGGCGTAGCGCGCGTTGAAATCGATCTCGCCGTTGAGCAGGGTGACGCAGACCGGAACCGCCAGGGGGATCCAGAAAAGCAGCAGCAAGAATTCCCCGCGGCGGCGCAGCGCGGCCCGGCACCTCCACGCCCCGGCGGCGAGCAGACCTCCGAACAGCACGGCGGCGGCGAGCACCACGACCCAATACTGGTGCGGGAGGGCGGGATGGGACACGTAAGCGCGCAGCTCCTGTAGGGAAGGTCCCAAGCTGTAGCCGACGCTGAAAACGAACAATGTGTAGGGTACCGTGAACAGGCTCAGAGGCTTGTAGAATCCGGCATGGTGGTGGATGCTCAGGACGACCATCACCCAGGGCAGCCAGACCACGCAGACCCCGAAGACGGCAAGCGCCGCGGTCCACCAGCGGCGCCTAGGGATTTCCTTGCGCCGGCGCAGCAGGTACAGGCCGAGCACCGGAAACGCTGAGATCGCGTAGAGATGGGAATAGAGGGAGGCGGTGAGCGCCAGCGCGCCCAGGATTGGCTTTCCTGCGCTCCCTCCTTCCTCGATGTACTCGAGGAAAAGGGTCAGGGAAACGACCGCGCAAAGGAGAGCGAGGGGGTACATGCGCGCATCTTGCGAATGCCATACCGCCCACGGAGAGAAGGCCAGAAAGAGGCAGGCGAGAAGCCCCGTTTCCTTCATGCCCAGCTTCTGGCTGAGCCGGTACACAGCCCCAACCAAAAGCGTCCCGAGAACGACCGACAAGAACCTCGCCCAGCCCTCTCCGGGCGGGCCTAGCTTGGTCCACAGGCTGAGCAGCAGGAAATAGAGCGGGGGATGATTCTCGCGCGCCGTCTCTTCCAAAATCCCTCCCGGGCCAAGATGGGCGAGCCGGAGCGAGTATGCCTCGTCGATCCAGACACTTTGAGAGGAAAGGTCATGGATGCGAAGTGCGAATGCGACTAGCATGATTCCGGCGAGCAGAATCGATTCTCGACGTATCGACTTGACGGCCGGCCTTGCCGAAACGGCCAGGGGGGGCGAATCCTTAACGATCATTGAATCCTTTCAAACGACACGCGTTGAAGTTACGCGTAGCGGCTCTGCAATGACGACAAATATCGATCGACGAGTGACCAGCCGTCCAGCCGACCGAGCAAAATCTTGGGGAACAACATGCAGTCTCCTTGCTCAATCTTCGTTCTCTTGAGCTCAAAACGGTCCGCATGGCTTCGGTTCACACCATTCATGGAAGTACAGGCTGCTTGGTAGCCCGCCTCTTGAACGAGCTTCTTGACGCCTTCATTGAAATCACGCCGCGTTCCATAAGGGTAGGCCATGCTGGTCACCCGCACTCCGAGGCGTTCCTCGATTTGCTGCCGTGAGCGATTTACCTGACGTTTGGCCTCTTCCAGATCGAGCTTTCCCAAGGACTTATGGTCGAGGCCATGGGATCCCAGCGTGATCCCGGGAGCTTGCACCACCGTAGCCAGATCGCTCCAGTCCAGATATCCTTCTCTTCCCACGAGTGCCGGGCTGACGTAGAGAGTCGCCGGAAGACCCAACCTCGAGAGAACGGGGAGCGCTTCCCTAACAAAATCGATTGTTCCATCGTCGAACGTCAGGGCGATTCGCGGGATCACGACTTTTTCACGGTCGAGGGATTCCAAGGTCGCCTCCAACGGGAAAACGGCCCCTGTCTCCGACAGAATTCGCATCTGGACGGCGAAGTCGGACGGAGAGACCGAGAAGGGGTCGGCCGGAGTCTCCGCCACTCGATGATAGGTGAGAATCCTCAAGCCTTGGCTGAGGCCGCCACCTCTCCCATGGATCACCGCACTGGCATGGATCGTGGCCCGCCGGGCCCAACGTTTGAGCCATCGCTTCCCGGCCGCAACCCTTACGCTCATGGCCCCCACCCCAACCGGTTGCCGATGGCTCGAATCACGAAAAGCGGATTGCCGAGAAGGTAACGCTTCCATTTATGAGGTTGGTTCACGAGGATGTGAACCCACTCGATTCCCGCCCGGCGCATCCAAATGGGCGCCCGGCGCAGCCGACCGGCAAGGTGATCGAAAAGTCCTCCGACTCCGATGGAGAGGTCGCAATGGATCTTCGGGGCGTTCTCATGGATCCAGATCTCTTGCAGTGGGTTGCCGAACGCCACCAAGAGAATGCTTGCCTTGGAGTTGTTGATTTGCTGTATGAGGTCCCCCGTTTCTGACCTGGAGAAATAGCCGTGACGGTATCCGCAGACCTGGAGGCCAGGGACGTAGTCCTGCAATCGGTTAGCGGCCCTTTCCGGCACTCCCGCCCTGCCCCCGAGAAGGAACACGCCACTCCCACGAGCCACCGCGCGAGCGCAAAGCAGCGGGACAAGATCGGTGCCCACGAGGTTGGCTGGGAAACTCTGTCCCCGTAGACGCGCAGCAAGGCCGACTCCGCTGCCGTCGTTAAGCAGGAAATCCGCCTCGTTGAGAACGCGCCGGTAGTATGGGTCCTTCCAGGCCAGATTGAGAGTATGAGCGTTGACGATGTATACCTTGCGGTGTTCACGTCGACCGAATTCGGCCTCCAGGGCCTCGAGCGCCTGTTCACGGGACAGCCGGTCGAATCGCACTCCCAGAAGGTCGAGCTGCTTCTTACGTTCACCCAACCGACGCTGCGGCGTGAGGGCGGGTACGCCGAGGTTCATGGCTCGCGCTCCTCCGGCAGCAACACCAGAAGCCTTTCTGGAACCACTGCCCGCAGCTCTCGGAGGCGAACGACCTGCATGAACAATATCAAAAGACCGTAAATAAGGGCGCCGCCGAGGATTCGAAGGATTAACGGGATCGCCGGGGTGAGCCAGAGCCAGAGCATGAGGAGCGCCGTCGCAAGGACCGGCTTCGCAATTTCAGCCTGCCGGAAGACCGGACCGATTTCCTTCCTCAGGAAGAAGCATTGGTAGGCAAGAAAGCAAACGATGGAGGCGACGGTCGCCCAGGCACAGCCGATCATGCCCAATCGAGGAATGAGAGCCATGTTCAACAGTAGATTGGTGATCAATCCCATCAGGTTCACTTTCAGATCGACTATCTGCCGGTCCGAAGCGAAAAGGCTGGAGGCTAAAATCCGGACGATCCCATAGGGAACTAGGGTCCAGATGACGATCGCGAGGACGGCGGCTGCCGGTGAGAAGTCCGGGCCGAAAAGGAGTCGCACCAAGGGCGCCGCTAACCCACTGATGCCCGCCGCGATCGGAAGCATCACGACCAGCATGTAACGGATGGAGACGCTGTTCGCGGCCCGAAAGTCGTCCGGTGAATTATGAAAAAGCTTCGAAAAAACTGGGTAGATGGTGGTATTGAAGCTCTTCGGAACGACCTGAGCAATAGAGAAAAGACGATAGCCAACGGTATAGAATCCAACGGCTGCGAGAGTGCCCATCTTTGACAACATGAAAACATCCGCGCGCCAGTAGAGGGTCGCCACTATGAAAATCGTCCCGAACACGGGGATACTGCGCAGAAGCCGCCTGAGCACGCCCGGCTCATAGGCCCAGGACAACGGAGCAATTCGACGGTGAAACAGGAGGAGGTTGATCGCTAGGGTCAGAAAGCGGAACAAGGCGAATGACGCGATCAGAGGCACAACCCCGAAGCCTCGTCGAAGGAGCCACAGTCCCGCGAAGACTCTTCCCGCGTTCTCCACGATCGCCATGATGACGATGTATTGCACTTTCTCGAAGGCAATGAAGATCGCTTCACTATAGAGAATCATGATGGATGGGAGCAGCGCCAGGGCGACGAACCAGCCGCCTTGCTCGAGCACCGGCCCGTAATTTGCCAGACGCAGGGCAACCATCATGCCAGCCGCCACAAAGAGGGAGCCCAGGATCCCCACCACCCCCGCCGTGCAAAGGAAAGCTCGTGCGCTGCGCCGATCCCGGGCGACCTCGCGAGTGAGGAGTGAGTTCAGGCCTAACGACGTCACAGAGTGGGCCACGAAGAAAAAATTGAGGAGAAGGTTATAGCCTCCCGTTCCGTCCGGACCCAGACGACGGGTCATCGTCCCGACGAGCAGCAGAGATAGAAGAGGGTTGGCGACCTCGAAAGCCACCAGCAAAGTCGTGTTGCGGAGTGTGTTTCTTGCGGTGACGCTCATTCGCGGTTCGCCCTGATCTGATTCCTGGGAAAGCTCGTCGCGGAGTTCTGGTCCCACGTCCGACTTCTCCACCAAGCCGCTCCTTCCCCCGCGGTCATGATCTTGACTTCTTGATCGGCAAGCCAGGCGAGGAAGTCCCGGAAAGTCTCCGTTCTTTCAGGATGAACCCCGAGAACCGACGGATGCGAGCCGAGGGCGATCCAGGCTCCGCGCTCCATGGCCGAGCGGACTTCTCGTTGCCAGAGCTTCAACACCGCTCGGGGCGACGCGTTTCTTTTCACGAAGTCCCAGTCGTCGGCGGCCACGGGAAGCCGGATAACTCTTCCCGCGTCGTCGAGCGGTATGGGATAAGGATAGGGAGAATCGTCAGCTTCCGCGTTCCAGAGATAGCCTTTCTCGGAAAGCACCTTCAAGAGAGAACCACTCCAGCGAGATCGGGGAGAACGAAACCCCTGAATCTCGATTCCCGTGATTCCCCGTATCCGATCCTCAGATCCCTTCACTTCGCTGCGGACGTCGGCCTCGGAAAGATCGGCCATGACCCGGTGGCTCAAGCCATGGCTGGCGACTTCATGCCCTTCCGCCACCATGCGTCGCCCGAGATCGCCGATCATCGGGCCGAAGTCTCCCACGAGATTGTAGGTCGCCCTGAAACCCTGCCGTGCCTCTGCTTCCAGGCAGGCTTCTGTGCCCCGCCTCACGCTGAGGAGTCCTCGCGGATCGTCCGGAAGGGCTTCCTCCACGTCGTGAATGAGCATCACAACCGCCTGACGCCCTTCCGGGAGAGGAGGCTTCAGGACCGGCCGCACGTCGGCGGCGATGGCGGCGACGATTTCGATCAGATGGGCCGGAGCGAGACGATCCAGGGAGAAGCCGGCCCTCCAAACCTCCGCTGAACCTATCTTGTCCTTCAGGAGGGCCACGCCCCGCTTCTCCCCCCATTGGGCTATGACCGTGGAGGTCGGTGTGGGCCTCAGCCGATGCCCGAGGGAAAAGGCAAAGCGCCCTCGCATAGAATTCCGGCGGGCATGACGTCCCCTGCGGGACAAGCAGAAAGTCCGATTGTTCATGGTGATGCGTCGGCGCCAGGATCGTGTTCGCAGAGGCGGAAGCGCAACCTCCTCGACGCACAGGATCTTGATGCCGCCGGCAGGGAAGGCTTCCACAAGCTGGTTCATCCTTTCCTCTGGCAAACCAACCCCTACGAGCAGAACACTCCGCGCCGGAGTTACCAGGCCGACAGCCTCTTCGGGAACAACTTCCACCGGAAAACCAGCGCCCACGAGCGCGGAATGCGCTTCCACCTCCAGAGGGGTCAGCAGCGGGATGGTCTCGTTTCCTCGCCAGCCCGCGGGACGTGACGGCACGGCCAGAAGGACCAAATTCATCGAAGCCCCGCTACTTTTTGCTGAAGAAACGGCGCCAAGGCCTGGCCAATCGCCTCCCCGGCGAGACGATTGCCTTCCACCGTAAGGTGACCGTCCAGACTCATGTACAAGTAGGACCCGTTTCGCCGGGACCGGAATTCCTGAAGCAGGTCGATGAACGGCAGTCTCAAACTAGAGAGGATCTCACTCCACCGCTTCTGAGGAAGATCGAAATCCAGCGAGCTGCAATCGACACCCTGTTTGCGTAGCGCATTCTCGAATCGTTCGGGATAGACTTGAAATTCCGCCGGGATGAGTACAAGGAACAAAGGAATCCCTCGGAACTCACTTTCGTCTCGGAATTGGCGAAGAAGCTCTCGGGTCACCTCGTAGCCCTTCACCACGTACGGGGAGGGGCGAGCAGAAATCAGCTCCCTTTCCGGCCGGAGTGTGTCGCTTCCCGTGAGGCCGATTCGGGGCCTCAGCTGGTTCCATGCATTCCAGAAGAAGACGTAGGCCATCGAATTCCTCTGCAGCCAGGAGCGCAGACCATAGGGAAGGATGCCACTTTGCGGCCGCCCTTCCATGAGAAGGCCGTCGCGGACTACCGCTACCCTAGGCGAAAGATTGTTCTCCACGTCGTTCCCGACATAGACGCAGAGCAAGACCGCCTGCGGATTCAACAGCGGAGCCAGTTTTCGGAACAATCGAAGCTCGTGCCAGGTCCCATAATTGGGCGTGCCGCTATTGGTAATGTCAATTCTCGCCGTGCCAAGATCCTTCCGGAGGGTTGATTCCGCCACGGCAAGGAAGGTTTCACTCTCTTCGACATTGAGAGCCGAAACGAAGGAGTCACCGAGCCCCAGGATCCGAGTGGATCCCGCCTGTTCAGTCCGTGGTTCTGGACCCCGAAGTCCGAGAGAATTGATTCGAAAATGCGTCGTGTATTCCGGATTCTTGAGCACGCCTTTGAACCCGGGACTCATCCGGAAGACCAGATCCGGATCGTTGACGAACATGCCCTTTGGAAACCTATAGAGCTTTTGCGGGAGGGCGAAGTGGAGAAGGACCTCGAAACCGGCAATGACGACCATCAGGGTCATGGCCGTGAGCAGAAGGTTCGGCCACCACGCGCGAAATCCTGACTTCACGCCGGCTCACTGGTGACGGGGAATGCCCGTGGAAGGAAAACCGCCATGGCTCCCACGAGCCAGAACAAGTAGTTCTGCGGCCGGCTGTTGAAGATGTCCCAGTTCTGCTCCCAATACATCGCGATCAAACCGGCGACGAGTGAGATCTGAAATGGCCGAAACTCGGGGGAGATGATTCGAATTCCCCTATACGCCGTTCTCAGGATGCTGAGATGGAGAATGATCAAAGCAACGAAACCAACAATGCCCGTCTCCGACAAGACCAAAAGGTAGTGATTATGTACCGTGTAGATCCAGCCTTTCCATTCAGGCGGCAGATACCCTCGCTTCATCGTGTCGTACGTTCCGAATCCGACTCCGATCGCTGGATGGGACTTGACCATGTTCCAGGAGATTCGAGTCAAGTTCATCCTTTCTTCATAGGCCGCCTCGTGATCGGCGGAGGCGCGAAGCAGAAAGACTGGCAGAAAAATCAGCAGTGGTATGGCGAGGCTCGCGAGGACGGTCGCAAGGCGTTTCACTGCCCAATGTGCCCACATCGAATTCAGGAGGACCATCGTCAGGACGCCCAGGACGAACCCAGACATGGGAGCTCTCTTGGCCGCCAGAATCAAACATGAACCACCGAGAACCATTCCGAGGATCGGCTTGATCCTCAGTGCAAGTCTCTTTCGGCTCAAGTAGAGGCCGGTGAGGGAGAGCGTCAACACGGAAAAATAGATAGCTGCCGTAGCGGGCGCAGCGCCGAACGTTCCGCGCTGGCTCCCGATGCGCCCAGCCTCGACATCGGTTGCCCCTACATACTTCGTGTTCCCTAGGATGTCGAAGGAAAAGCCGAGAAGGTTCTGCGCGTAGTAAATAAGGCACTCGATGACGAAGGCAAGGTAGAGCCCGCGAAGGAAAAGCAAAACACGCTCTTCGCCCGTGACAACGTTGATCAGGACGAGAAAGAGAAAAAGCATTTCCAGTTCCTGGGCGATTCCCATGAAGGTCAGCGTGTAATCGGTGGTATTGATACCCGATACCAGGCAGGCAAGGATGAAAACGATGAATGGAAGTGTGATTCTTGGCTCGAAAACAAGTTTCGATTTCTCTATCGCGCCGGTAAGGAGTCCGATGATGGACAGCGTCAACGCGATCAGGACCGTCCCGGTTACGGCAAAGACGCTTCGGTCCCTTTCCGTGATGATGAACTGGACGAAGAAAGGGAGCGTAAAACTCAGCGAATATAAAAAGAAGTTGAACTTCCGCGGGATGACCAGGAAGGCACATCCGACCATCCCCAGCGCGATGAGCGCAACAAGATACTTGATGGAGCGGAGGTTGACTATCGCTCCATAGCCGAGCAGGAGCAGTGCGAGACCAGCGCCCAGGGTCACCAGGACCGGAAACGGTAGCTTGAACCGGTTCAGCCATCGGCCCCAGAGGGTCCGACGTGCTGGAAATGCTCCGACACTCACCAGCAGATTCCTCCCGGGCGGGGGCCGCCGTCCGCGGCGAGCCTTCCGACGAGATCGATGAGGATCTGCCCCTCCTTCAGCAACCCGCGGACCCGATCGATCTCAGCGTCGTCGGTTCCGACGACTACCACTTCGGCGTCGCGCAGGGCTTCCTCGAGCGACTCCACCAGCAGCGATCCGACGTGAGGGATCTCGCGCTCGATGTATTCACGGTTGCCGCCCACGAGGGAAGAGAGCCGGACGTTCCGATCGTAGATCTTCACCGGGACGCCCTTTCCGAGAAGCCCTTCCACGAGGAGGACCATGGCGCTTTCCCGCAGGTCGTCCGTTCCGGCCTTGAAACTGAGCCCGAGGATGGCGGTGCGCGGGCGGCCGTGCGAGAGAATCTCCTTCAGCGCGGTCTCGAGATGCACTTCGTTGCTCTGCAGGATCGCTTCGAGAAGCGGCACGGCCACTTCACGGCGGCGCGCCTCGTGGACGAGGGCGCGCAGATCCTTCGGGAGGCAGGATCCGCCGAACGCCATTCCGGGGCGAAGGTACGCGGGAGAGATGTTCAGCTTTCGGTCTTCGCAGAGCAGACGCATCACTTCCAGGCTGTCCACTCCGGAATGCGACGCAAGCCTGCCGATCTCGTTGGCGAAGGTTACCTTCAGGGCGTGGAACCCGTTGTTGACGTACTTCACGAGCTCCGCAGTCTCCAGCGTCGTGGCGTGGAAAGGCCGTGCCTTTCCTGCGTAAAAGCCCTTCAGGAGCTCGGCGGATCGTGGATCCGAAACTCCGCAGAGGTCGAAAGGAGCCGAGTCGTAGTCCTTGATGGAAGTGCCTTCGCGTAGAAATTCGGGGTTCATCGCCACGCCCAGATCCTGGCCCACCTTCCGGCCGCTGGTCTCCTCGAGGAGCGGAATCAACCTGCCGCGGACCGTTCCCGGAGGCACCGTGCTTCGGACGTTGACGACCTGGAATTTCTCGACCCCCTTGAGAGCGCTTCCGATCTGACCCACGGCCCGCAGGAGGTGCGAAAGATCCGAAGAGCCGTTCTTTGCCGAGGGGGTCCCCACCGACACGAGGAAAAGCTCGGCCTGCCGCGCCGCCTCGTCCAAGGACGTCATGGCGCGTAGCATCCCTTTGCTTCTTGCTTCTGACACCAGCGCATCGAGACCCGGTTCGAGGACCGGGCTCTTTCCCGACTCCACGAGCCGGACCTTGGACTCGCTGATATCGATCCCGATCACCTCGAAACCGTCGCGAGCGAGGCAGCCGGCGCAAACCGACCCGACATAGCCGAGACCGACCACGACCACTCTCACGCTCCGCTCCTCCCCAGGACGCGCGCCTGACAAAGCTCCCTCAGCTTCTGGACCTGGGATTCGCTGACTTTGGCCCGGTGGAGCTTGAGCTCGGACATCTCCCGGCGGAAGCCGGGGGCGTTCTCCCGCACCTTCTTGACGGCGCCGGCGATCGCATCGGCGGAATTGTCCACGTGGACGGTTCCCCGTGAGAAGACTTCCCGGAGCAACGGCCAGTCGGACGTGATCAGAGGCTTCTCCAGCGCGACCGCCTCGTAGCCGCCCCGTTGCATCGTGTGGTTTTCCCGGGTCAGCGACATAATGGCGTCGGCGTGACGCAGAAGGCTGAGATAATCCGCATCAGGAATGAAACCGGTGAGGCGGACGTTGGCCGGCAGGTTCTCGCGGAATCGCGCCGTCGCATAGGAGGGATCGCCGGTGAAGGAGAAAGAGACTTCCGGCAGGCGGCGCGCCGCCTCCGCGGCCTCCACGAACGGCTCATCCACCGAATAAGTGCAGATATAGACGACGTGAAAGGAACCGTCCCCGTTTCTCTCGGGAAATCCAAGGTCCAGAGCCAGGTCCTGGACGATCTCCGCCCGCCCGCCCCAGGAGCGCACGGTCTCGGCCATGTGACCATTGGTGACGATGCTCGTCAAGGCGCGCCGGGCGAGATATCGCTGCAGCGGCAGCGACCATTTCCAGCGAGCGTGCTGGAAGGCGCCCGAATGGCAATCGATGATGAACTGGTAACGGAAGACGAGCGAGCCGAGCCAGATGATTCCTGGCGCGACCACCGGTGGATTCGCGACCATGACTCCGTCCGGCCGCTCCTTGAGGAGGATCCAAAGGGTCTTCAGGGTTTGAAGAACATATTTGATGGGTGCGATCGCCGGGGACTTGAATCGCAGGTAGTGGACCAGATAAGACTTGGCTCCCAACTGACTGCCGAGCGCGTCGCTGCGCCGGCAGTAGGGATACCAGGTGATGAAGATCCACCGACCGCGCGCCCCGGCCGGACGTTGCCCGATGCGCGAGTCCCGATCGAGGGTCGTCGTGGCCTGCGAGGACCGCTTCATGGGCCCGCGACCGGTTGCGATGGGGAAGGAAAGGTCGTGATTTTCGCGGGCCTGACGGAGGGCCCCGAAGCAGATTCCTGAAACACCGCTTCGGGCCATCCCGAGAATTCCCGGTAGATCACCGCAAGCTTCCGCTCGACTTCCGACATCGTGTATTCACGGGTGATGGCGCTGCGGTTTCGCTTTCCTTGCGCCCGCACGAGCGTCGGCGCCGACAGAAGGCGGTCAAGGGCTTGCGCGAGGGCGGCGCGATCCCCGGGCGCGACGACCAGACCGCCCTCGCCGTATCCCAGCATCTCGGGAATGGCTCCGACGTCGGTGGCGACAACCCCCATCCCCGCCGCCATCGCCTCCAGCAGGATATTGGGCATGTTCTCGTAATAGGAAGGAAGAACGAGCAGCGAGCTTCCCAGGAGCAGCTTCTCCCTATCCTCCGGAGCCAGCGCTCCCAGGCAGAGGATTCTCCCTTCATCGCCCTCGCGGTCGAGACCGTTGCGCCGAAGATCTTCGCGCGTCTCCTCGGGTGCCTCCAGACCGGCGAGGACCCAGCGGCTTTGGGGATGCCGCCGCGCCAGCTCGGGCACGACCGCCAGGAGATCGTGCAGGCCTTTGTCGCGGTTCAAGTCCTTTCGTCCCGTTCCGAGGAAGAAGATCTGGCTCGGGCGAATCTCTCCTCCTGCGCTCAGCCGGTCGAGCTCATCTTCCCCGAGACCGTTCGGAACGATCCGAATCGTTGCCTGAGGAGCGATCGCAGACAAGCGCTCCGCCCAGGAGCGCGACAGCGCCGCCATCCCGGTGCAACGGGAGAGAACCCGGCGGATCCAGGCGCGGATCGCCCAGGAGCGCCCGCGGTAGAAGCTCTCGAAACGGCCGGTGTGGATTTGCAGGAGAACGGGGAAACCCAGGAAGTGGCCCATCGAGGCATAAAGCGCGTTCTGGTAGAAGTTGATCCCGGCGCTGGTCTTGATGTGGATCAGATCGGGAGGACTCTCCTGGAGCTTCTTTCGGAAGCTCCGGATCATTCCGGCTTGGTAGCGCAGCCGCGACCAGAGGCGCCGCGTGGGATCCTGTTCTCGATACGTGTTGAAAAGCTGCATGGACGTCCGGCGCGCCAAATCCCCCTTGAGGAGAAGGTCGACTCCTTTCTCCACGCCGCCGCGGAAGGGAGGCGCCGGCAGCGGGGCCACGAGCAGAACTTTCGGAAGATCGGCCGGCCTCTCCGCCCCGGATGCCCTTTCCGTTCCTTCCCAGCGGAACGACTTCACGGGCGGCGACGGGGTGAGAAACCCCAGGAAGAGACAGGCTCCTTGGACGATCCATTCCGTCGCGTAGTACGCCGGCTTCGACAAGCTTCCCGAGCGGACCGCGAAAAGGGCGTAGCCGACCAGGGCCGAGAACAGCCAAAGCGATGCCGGCCAGGAGATGCCCCGCGCCAGCGCCACCGCGCCGGCCATGCCGAGCAGGAGGAAGCCCAGCATCAGGAAAACGCGGTCCAGGTCGCGGAACGCGGCACGATACTCTCCGCGCCCCAGGAAGACACGCATCGCCTGGCCCCTTCCGACATAAAAGCCGTGGGCCAGGGACCGCGCCAGACGCCTCAGACTCTCCCGGGGAACGGTCACGTGACGGATCATCGGGACCGGGAGAACGGCGATCCGATATCCGGCCCGGGTGATTCGCTGGGCCAGATCCTCTTCTTCCTTCGCCCGCAGGAAAGGATCAAACGAGCCCGCCGCTTCGAGCGCGGCCCGGCGATACAGAGCGCACCCGCCATAAGCGGGGCGCCGGGGCGCGGCGCGGCCACCGGCGTAGTACTCCCCGCCCGCCGGAGCCAGGCCTTTTGCCGTGCGATGGAAATCTCTCCGGCCTCCCGCTACGACCCCGAGCGACGCTTCGCTTTCCATGGCGGCCAGCGCCGCCGGCAGGAACTCCGGCTCGAGCTGGCAATCGCCGTCCAGGAAAAGAAGCAAGCGCGAGCGGGTCTGCGCGGCGCCGATCCACCTCATGGCCGCCGGCGTCATGCGCGCTGCGGTCCGCACGGAAAGCACACGGCAGCCCGCGGCCATTCCAATCTCGGCGGTGCGATCCCGCGAAGCGGAGTCGACCATCAGGATTTCCCCGCCCCCCGCCGCCTCGAGAGCCCGCCGCGCCGCCGACAGACAGCTCCCCACCGTGGCGGCCTCGTTGCGCGCCACCACCACGACGGCGATCAGGGGTTCACGGCCAGGATCCTCCAAGGAGCCTCCGGGCGTTTCCTAGAAGATCGTGTAGATGAACGGCGCCAGGGCCGAGCCGTGCGTCAGCACGATCAGGATTCCCAGAAGGCCGCAGAGAATGATGATGGGCGCGAGCCACCACTTCTTGCGGACTCTCAGGAATTCCCAGAATTCGGCGCCGAACTGAATCTTTTCCTTCACGGAGCTCTTCAAACTCATAGGTCCCTCTTTCGTCGGTGAGCTGAACTTCCGCTAATCGAGCTGGAACTCGTCCCGCCAGTCTTTCTCCTCCCTGAACGGAGGCTGGTTTTTCTTGTCCAGAAGATAGGGCCCCAGGACGAGGTAGTCCATATGGGTCCGCATGAAACAGCGATAGGCGTCCTCGGGGGAGCAGACGATCGGCTCGCCCCGGACGTTGAACGACGTGTTGATGATGACCGGGACGCCGGTGCGCCGGTCGAACTCACGGATGAGATCGTAATAAAGCGGGTTCTGGTCCCGGTTCACGCTCTGGATCCGGGCGGAATGGTCGACGTGGGTGACCGACGGGATGACGCGCTTCGCTTCCCGGACCGGGGCCACGAGGAGCATGTAGGGGCTCGGCCGGTCGATCTCGAAATACTCCGCGATCCTTTCCTCGAGGACCGAGGGGGCGAAGGGGCGGAAGCTCTCGCGGAACTTGATCTTCAGGTTGACGACGTCCTTGTTCTCCGGATTGCGGGCGTCGGCCAGGATGCTGCGGCTGCCGAGCGCCCGCGGGCCGAACTCCATCCTCCCCTGGAACCATCCGATCACCGTCTGCCCTTCGATCAGCGCGGCCACCTCGCGCACCAGCTCGTCCCGCTCCAGGCGCCGCGCGGGGGCCTCGAAGCGCTGGAGCGTCTCGAGAATCTCCCCCTCGCCGTATTCGGGCCCCAAATAGGCGTGGTGCATCGGCTCGCCGCGCGGCTGGCCGAGGAGCGAGTGACTGATGTAGGCCGCCACGCCCAGCGCTCCGCCCGCGTCCCCGGCCGCCGGCTGGATGAAAATATCCTTGAACGGCCCTTCCCGCAGGATGCGTCCGTTGGCGACGCAGTTCAGCGCCACGCCTCCGGCCAGGCAGAGATTCTCCATCCTGGTTTCCCGGTGCAGATAGGCGGCCATCTTGAGCATGACCTCCTCGGTCACCTTCTGCACCGACGCGGCGATGTCCTTGTGGCGCTGGTCCAGCTTCGACTCCCCTTCCCGCGGCGGCCCGCCGAAGAGCTTCGAGAAGCGGCCGTTGACCATCCGGAGGCCGTGGTGGTACGAGAAATACCGCATGTCCATCTCGAAGCTGCCGTCGTCCTTGATGTCGATGAGCTGCCGGACCTGGTCGACGTAGCGCGGCTCGCCGTAAGGCGCCAGCCCCATCACCTTGTATTCCGCGCTGTTCACCTTGAAGCCGAGGTAATAGGTGAAGGCGCTGTACAGCAGCCCGAGGGAGTGCGGAAAGCGAATCTCCTTGAACAGATCGATCTCGCTGCCCCGCCCCGTCCCGTAGCTCGCCGTCGCCCACTCGCCGACCCCGTCGACCGTCAGAATCGCCGACTCCTGGAAGGGGCTTACCAGGAAGGCGCTGGCGGCGTGGGAAAGGTGATGCTCGGTGAAGAGGATCTTCCCCTCGTACTCCAGCTCCTTGCGGATGAGCTGCGGGATCCAGAGCTTCTCCCTCAGCCAGACCGGCATGGCTTTCGAGAAAGAGAGAAAACCGCGCGGGAAGGTCGACAGGTAGGTGGAAAGGAGCCTCTCGAACTTGAGGAACGGCTTGTCGTAGAAGCCGACGTAGTCGAGGTCCTTCGCGGAGATCCCGCCCGCCTTCAGGCAGTAGGCGATCGCCTCGCGGGGGAAGTCTTCATCCTGCTTCTTGCGCGTGAAGCGCTCCTCCGAGGCGGCGGCCACGAGCCGTCCGTCCTGGATCAGGCAGGCGGCCGCGTCGTGGTAGAAGCAGGAGATTCCGAGAATGTTCACCGTTTCCTCTCCTTCAGAATTGCTTCACGCACTCTTGCATCCCTTCCCGGGTGCGCTCCCTCAGGGCCCAGAACGATCCGGCCGCCTGCGGAGCGTGCATCGGGTCCTTCCGGAAGATCTTCATCAGCAGCGCGATCGGTCCCAGGACGACGGCGAACAGGAGGAAGAGAATGATGAAGGTCTGGACGACGGCGATTTTCGTGGCGACCCGCTTCCACCCCTCCCACAGCGCTTTCAGCGAGGCGCGCAGCTCGCTCCAGAAGGTTCCCCCCCAGGCCCGATCCAAGGCATAGGCGCCCAGGAGGATGAATGCCGGATCGGCGGGGATCCGGTAGCGCATCTGCGTGAAAAAAGGAGAATAGCAGACGCCGAGCAGCACCGGCCAGGCCACCAGGAAGACCGATCCCGGCACGGCATGCGGCGCCATGAGGGCCCCCGCCAAGGCCGCCAGGAGCAGCAGGCTGAAAACGACGGCGTAGAGGAGCCTTGGCTGGTCGCCGACCAAGGCGTTGTCGAGCGCCATCCGCGGGTCTTTCTCGTGCAGATGCTCGCGGAATCTCCGATCCGCCGCCGCGATCCGATCGGGGTAAGGATTCCAGAAGTGGAGGAACTCGGCCCAGGCGTGACGCAAGGTCCACTTCGGGTTGCGCGCCAGGCCCGAGACCTTGGAGCTCAGCAGATTCTCTCCGCTTCCCGCCCACACGGGCGGATTCACGCCGGGCGCCGATGGAAGGTGAATTCCCGGCCGGAGCACCAGGGCGCGATAGTCCCGGTTCCGTTTCATTTCATAAATCCAGGGCGACAGGATGACCAGGGCCGCGAGCCCGGCCGCCGCCAGGGCCGGCAGGCGCGCGCCGCGGAATCTCTTCCCCAGGAGCAGCCAAAGCAGGAGGAACAGTGCGCCGACGATTCCTCCCTCGAACAGCAGCGCCGAGAGCGCCACCCCGCCTCCGGCCAGGATGAGGGCGGGAAACATACTTCTCCCGCCGGGCTGGGTCCGCACGAGAGCGGCGAAGGCGGCCCACAGGAAGAACATCCCCAGGACGACGGGATACTCGATCCCCGCCAGGACCACGTGCACCGGAAAGACCGCGGCGCCGAAGAGGGCGAGAAGAGCCGCCCGGGGGCCGAAGAGGTGCCTGCCGACGAGCCAGACGAAGAAGCACGTTCCGGTCCCGATGAGGGACTGGAGAATCCGCAGCGGCGTCAATCCGTCCCCGAACACCTTGTACGTCGCCGCCATGACCACGGGATACAACGGGAAGCGATAGTACTTCGCGTCAAAGTGCCCGGCTTGGAGCAGCGTCCGCGCGGCGAGGTCGTAATCGAGAGAATCCTCGAAATAGAAGCCGGGCTGCTCGAACAGGACGAATCCTGCCCGCAGCGCCAGGGCCAGGGCCAGCAGCCCGAGGACCCACTTCCACTCCCAGCGCCGGGAGACTTCAGGCGGCACGTCCGGCCTCCCCCTTCCACGCGGCGAGCCGTCCCGCCAATTCCCTGCCGATCACGGCGGGGGCGGCCTTCTCCTCGAAGCGGCGCCGGCCGGTTCTGGCCAGCCGCTCCGCCAGCGCCGGGTCGCTCTTGAGCCGCAGAATCGCTTCCGCCAGCGACGCTGCATCTCCTCTCGTGCAGAGCAGGCAATCCTCTCCGGGGCGGAGGAATTCCCGGGCGGCGGCGGAGTCGCCGGTGATGACCGGCTTGCCCGTCGCCATTGCCTCGTACACCTTGTTCGGGACGACCCGGGAAGCCTTGCCGGTCTCCCCGAAGATCCCCAGGCAGAGATCGGATTCGCGGATCGTCTCCGCGAGGCGATCGCTGGGCTCCGCGTCGCGGAATTCGAGCGAGCGCAAATCCAGGCGCCGGGCCAGCGACTCGATCCGGGCCCGCTCCTCCCCCTCGCCGACCATCAAGAAGCGGCAGGAGACCCCTTGCTCTTCGAGGATCCGCGCCGCGCCGACGACGGTCTCCAGTCCGTGCAGCGGAATGTAGCGTCCGAAATGGAGAATCGTGTAGAGATGCCCGTTCCGGGCCGCCGGCGTCGTCCCGGGACAAAAAACCCGGTCGTCGGCCCCGATGGGAATCACCCAGGACTTTTCCTCGGGCACTCCGAAAGTCTCGTGGAAGAACTGCACATGGGCGCGCGTGTCCAGCAGGACCCGGTCGGCGAGCCGGCAGGAGGTCCGGTCCACCCACGCCAGGAATCTCGCCTTCATCCCGTCGCGCCGGACGGCGTCCCGATCGAGCACCAGCGAATCGTAGAGCGACAGGAAGGCGTCGAAGACGAGCGGCACGCGCCGCAGCCGGGAGAGGGCCCACGCCGGAAAGACGTCGAAGTGCCCCGAATAGCCGACGAACACGAAGTCGGGCCGCGGGGCGGCTAGAAAGCGCGCCGAAAGCGTTCCGTAGGCGCGCAGCCAGCGGAGCAGCAGGAAGGGCCTGAGCCAGCCCGCGCGCGCCTGCCGGAGCTTGTGCCCGGTGTCCCGCCAGAGCGGGAAATGGCACTCGCGCACCTCGACGCCGCACGCTCTCAGTCCGGCGCGCACGACGCGGTTCCGCGGATAGTCCCGATCGTAGGTTCCCCAATAGCACACGGTCATCGTCAGGCGTGCTCCAGGGCGCTCGAATGCCGCGCCTTCTTCCTCACGTTCTTCGAGAAGTAGGCGAGGCGGCTGGCGATCGACATCGTTCCGCGCAGGACGCGCCGGAGCTCCCGGAGGCTCGTGAGCCTGCCGGCCGTCCGCAGGATGAACCGGGGGCGGAGGTAGAACCGCCGGTAGGCTTCGAGCCGCGCCTTCTCGAGGTCGAGCCGCGACAGCGTCTCGGTCTCCAGGACGATGTCGCGGGCGGCATAGTCTTCCCAGCTGCTGGCCTTGAGATATCCCTTGCGCAGCGACTCCTCGTACATCTCGGTGCCCGGGTAGGGGACGGCCGCGGCGAACTGGGCGTTGTCGGGATCGAGCCGGATGGCGAACTCGATCGTCTGCTTCAGCGTCTCCTTGGTCTCTCCGGGGCCGCCCAGCATGAAGAAGGCCTGGGTCTTGATTCCGGCGCGCCGCGCCAGCTGGAAGGCGCGCACCACCTGGTTCAGGCTGATCCCCTTCTTCAGGCGCTTGAGGATCTCCTCCGATCCCGACTCGACCCCCAGGTACATGTTGTCGCAGCCCGCCTTGCGCATCTCGGTGAGGAGCTCTTCGTCGACGGTGTCGACCCGGCCCATCGAGATCCAGTGCACCTTCAGGTCGCGCTCCTGGATCAGCCGGCAGATCTTGAGGAGCCTTTCGCGGTCGATCGTCATGGTGTCGTCGTCGAAGTAGATGTCGTCGACGCCGTGGTTCCGGACGAGGTGCTCCATCTCGGCGACGACCGACTCGGGATCCCGGACCCGGAAGTCGCGTCCCACCATCGTCCCGGGCCAGAGGCAGAAGGTGCAGCGATGCGGGCACCCGCGGCTGGAGAGCATGAACGTGCCCTTGACTCCCTGGTACTGTGCCGTCTGGTACTTCTCGATCGGCACCACCTGCCGGTCGGGGTAGGGCCAGCGATCGAGATCGAAGTCGAACGGCCGGTCGGAATTGACCCGCACCGAGCCGCTTTCCCGAATCGTCAGGCCGGCCACGTCCGACAGTGGCGTCCCTCGCTTCAAGGCGAGGGCCGCCTCGCGCGTCGTGATCTCGAACTCACCGCGGATGATCGCGTCGACTTCCGGGTTGTCCCGGAGGATCTCCCGGTGGAAATAGGTCGCGTGGGATCCCATCAGCGCGATGAAGGTCCCGGGCAGCAGCGCCTTGATCCGGCGCACCGACTCGAGATCGTGATCGATCGAGGGGGTGGAGGATTCCATGGCGATGAAGTCGGGCCGGATCCGCGCGACTTCGGCAGCGTACGCCTCGATCCCCAGATCGTCGCACACGGCGTCGAGAAACGCGGTCTCGACCTGCGCCTCCTTGAGGAGGGCCACCGTGTAGGCGAGGAAAATCGGGTACTCGAGCTTCTTGTCTTTTCTCTTGTGTGGCCAGCGCACGGAAGATCGCGCGCCATAGCCTTCTCCGGGCCAGGGAGGATTCGTCACCAGCGCTTTGAACATCGGATCGTTCGCTCCTTTCCTCAATGGAATTTGCCTCATTCCTCGCTCAGCAGGCCCCGCGTCACGAGCTCCCGCTGCGCCTCGTCGAACCGGTCGACGGGCTTCTGATTGCGGGCCCAGGCCACCAGGTCGTCGTAGCCGTCTTCCAGGCTCACGCGCGGCTCGTAACCGAGACGGCGGCGGATCTTGCCGATGTCGGCGTAGCAATGCCGGATGTCGCCTTCCCGGAAGATCCCCAGGATCCGGGGCTCCGCCTGGCGGAGAGCGCCGAGGCGCTCCTGCAGCCCCGCCGCCAGCTCCCGCAAGGGGACGAGCCGTCCGGTGCCCACGTTGAAGACCTCGTGATCGGCGTCTTCGCTCTCCATCGCCAGCAGGTTCGCCTGCACTACGTCGGAGACGTGGACGAAATCCCTCCCTTGCCCGCCATCTTCGAAAATCACCGGGCTCAAGCCGTTGAGCAGACGGCTGGAGAAGATGGCGGCGACCCCGGTGTATGGATTCGACAGCGCCTGCCCGGGTCCGTAGACGTTGAAGTAACGCAGCGCGACGGCGGGAATGCCGTAGGCCCGTCCCAGGGCGAGGACCGTCTCCTCCTGGAAGCGCTTCGTGATGGCGTAGACGGAGGTCGGCGCGAGCGGCTTCCTCTCGCCCGTCGGGGCCGGCCGCAGATCCTTGCCGCAGCGCGGGCACTCCGGCTCCCACTTCCCCGCCTTCAGGCGTTCCGGCTTCCTCAGCCCCGGATCGACCGGGCCGCAGGAAGAGCAGGCGTAGCTGCCCTCGCCGTAGATCGACATCGACGAAGCCACCACGACCTTCCGCACGGGCGGGCGGCGGGCGACGATCTTCTCCATCAGCAGCGCGGTGCCGACGCAGTTCACGCGCGTGTAGTCCGCGGAGCGGTACATCGACTGCCCGACGCCCACGGAAGCGGCCTGGTGGAACACCACCTCGACCCCCTCCAAAGCGCGCTCCAGCAGGGCGCCGTCCAGGAGATCGCCGCGCGCCAGCTCGGCCGCCGCGGGAAGCCGCGGGGCGGGATCGCTCCCGTGGACCTGAGGGTCGAAGGCGTCGAGGACGCGGACGCGGTGGCCCCTCGAGAGCAGCGCCGCCACCAGATGGGAGCCGATGAAGCCCGCCCCTCCCGTGACCAGCACGAAGCGGCTCTTCACCGTTTCCTCCCGGGCGCGGCGAACGAGGCGGCGGGCGACGTCCCGGTCCCGGAGGCGATCTCGCCGCGGTCCGCCTCCATCTTCCGGAGCCGGTACTGGACGTCCTCCAGAAGCTGGCGATTCGCGGCCATGACGTCACTGACCACGCCGATCAGTCCGATGAAGACGCCGACGGCCAGCAGGGTGGTTCCGACGAGCAGCGACTGCAGGTGCCCCGCGGGTCCCGTCGAGGTGAAATAGTGATAGACGAAGCGGACCAGAATCACCAGCCCGACGCCCCCGACGATCGCCCCGAGATAGGAGAAGACTTTCAGCGGCTCGTAGAGCGCGTAGATCCGGACCATCGTGCTGGCCGATCGCTTCAGGTAGAACCAGAGGTTCGGGAAGAGCCGCGACTCCCTCAGCTTTTCGTTCACACCCACCCGGACGTGCGCCACCGCGAGGTTCTTCTTCCCCGCCTGGATGAGCGTCTCCAGCGTGTAGGTGAACCGCGAGAAGATGTTCAGGCGCAGCGCCGCCTCCCGGCTGTAGGCCCGGAAGCCACTCGTGGAGTCCATCAGCTCGATTCCCGCCATGCTCTGCATGATGCGATCGCCGAGCCGGTGCAGCAGCTTCTTCATCCGGGAGAAGTGCCCGATCGTCTGGACGTCGCGGTCTCCGACCACCAGATCGGCCCGCCCTTCCAGGATCGGCGCGATCAGCCGCTCGACGTCCCGGGCATCGTACTGATTGTCGGCGTCGGTGTTGACGATGATGTCGGCTCCCTGCTTCAGGGAGGCCTCGAGCCCCACCATGAAAGCGCGGGCCAGACCCTGGTGCGACGAGAGCACGACGACATGGTGCACTCCCAGCCGGCGGGCCGTCTCGACCGTTCCGTCGGTGCTGCCGTCGTCGATCACCAGGACCTCGATCCGATCCACGCCCGGAAGCGCCCGCGGCAAAGAGGCCAGGGTCACCGGCAAGGTCGTCTCCTCGTTCAGGCAGGGGATCTGGATGATGAGCTTCACGATCGCCTCTTCTCCGCCCGGGGCCGGCGGGCCTCCTGATCGGCCTGCGCGTCGTAGCCGTAATATAGGTACTCGGCGTACTGGTGGCCTCCCCTTTTAAGATCGACGTTGTTCATGACGAGCCCAAGGAGGTTGGCGTTCACCTCCTGCAGCTTGTCCCGGGCATGGCGCACCATGTCCCGATCCGTCGCCCCGGGCCGGTGGACGAGCAGCACCCCTTCCGCCCGCGAGGCGAGGATGATCGCGTCGGGGACGGAGATCACGACGGGGGAATCGATGAGGATCACCTCGTAGCGCGTCGTGAGTAGGTCGATGAGGTCGAACATGCGGCTCGAACCGAGGATCTCCGAAGGATTCTGGGGGATCCCGTGGCACAGGAGCAGATCGAGGTTGTCGATCCCCGACGGCTGGATCGCCTCCTCCGGCTTGCACCGGTCGCGGACCAGCTTCATCAGCCCGCGGTCTCCCTGGCGGATGAAGTAGCGCTGCAGGGCGGGACGGCGAAGATCGGCGTCGATGAGGAGCGTCCTTCGGCCGCTCTGCGCCATCACCACCGCCAGGTTGGCCGCCGTCGTCGACTTCCCTTCCCCGGCCACCGCGCTGGTGATCACGATCGTCTTCGGGACGGGCCGACCGGAGGAGAACAGGATCGACGTCCGCAGGTTCCGGTAGCACTCGGTGGCGTGCGAGCGCGGCTGCTGGATCGCCACCGGCACCGACTTCCCTTCCTCCCGCGACAGCCCCTTGGCCATCTCGACGATCGGCACGACCGTCAGAAGCGGCAGCTTCAGATGCCGGGCGACGTCCTGCGGGCTGCGCACTTTGCGATCGAGGCTGTCCATCAGCAGGACGAGGCCGACCCCCAGGACCAGGCCCAGTAGCACCGCCACGACAAGGTTGCGGATCGGCTGGGGCTCAATGGGCATCCGGGGGGGCTCGGCCCGATCGAGGATCTGGACTCCCGAGGTCTTGAGCTCGCGGGACATGCGCACCGCGTTGAGCCGCGTGAGGATGTCGGAATAGGTCTTGTCGTCCAGGTCCACCCTCTGCTGCAGCAGTGAGTACGTCACGCCGGTGCGGGAGAGGTTCCTGGCCTCCGCCTTGTGGGCTTCGACGGTCCGGGCGAGGATCCTCTCCTTGGCGACGAGCGTGTCGTATTCCGATTTCAGATCGAGAAGGTTGCCGCTGAGGACCGAGGGGGCTTCGGCCTGCGCCACCGCTTCCGGCTCGTCCAGGGATGCCAGCTCCCGTTCCAGCCTTTGGAGCCGGGCTTTGAGCGTGATGATGTCGGGATGTTGCTCGCCGTAGCGCTGGGACATCTCCTTCAGCTGCAGCTGCGAGTCGACGTATTCCTTCTGGAGGCTCGCCCGCATTTGCTTTTGGATCTCGGCGTTCAGGGAGGCCGTCGCGGAAGGGACTCCGGACGAGGCAGCCTGGGAGCGGGCCTTGCGCAGGGCTTCCATCCGCGATTCGACGCCGATGCGCTCGATGTGGGTCGCGAGATAGTCTTCGTTGATCCGGTTCAGGCCGAGGGTGGAGAAAGGATCCGCTTCGGAGGAGCCGGTGATCCTCTCCCGGTCCCGGTAGGTCAGGAGCTCGGTCTGCGACTGCTTCAGCTGGCTCTCCGCCTCGACCAGTTTCTTCTCGAGCCAGGCGATCGCCTGGTCCGCGACCTTCTGCTTCTGCAGGAGGTTGCTCGAGACGTATTCCTCGGCGATGGCGTTGGCAATCCGCGTGATGCGTTCCGGATCGCTTCCCTGGACCGCCAGACGGATGACCTGATTGTCCTCCACGGTCGTCACGGCGACGCGCAGCTGCAGGGCCTTGGCCAGATCCATCGAGCGCCTCTCGACCTCCGCTTGCGGCACCTTCCCGTAGAACCCGGCGACCATCAGCTTCTTGACCGTCGCCTGGAGCAGCGACTGGCTGGTCAGGATCGCGCCCTGCGTCTTGAGGTAGTCGCGCTCGCGGAAGCGGTCCTGCGGCAGCGGATCGAACTCCAGCAGGCGCGGCGATTCCTTGCCGCCCAGGATGCTGACCCTCGCTTCGTAGACCCGGGGCTGCAGCGCCGTGCCGATCGCCACCAGCGCCGTGAGCGCTCCGGCGAAGCCCAGCACCACCCACTTACGCCGCCAGATGGCGAGGAAGTATTCGCGGAGATCGAATTCTTGCTCTTGTCGGATCTCTTCAGCCATGCCCCACCCTTCTCAATCCAGCGTTATCTTAGAAAGAACCGAGCCCGCGGAGGACGACCACGAACGTCTTCCCGAGGATCTTCATGTCGACCAGGGTCGAGCGCTCCCGGACGTACTCGATGTCGAGGCGAATCCAATCGTGAAACGACGTCTTGCTCCTGCCGCTCACCTGCCACAGCCCGGTCACGCCCGGCCGGACCTTGAGCCGCGCGTCGCGCCAGGCATTGCAGAACTTCATCTCGCGGGCGGCGAGGGGACGCGGTCCCACCAGGCTCATCTCCCCTTTCAGGACGTTCCAGAGCTGCGGAACCTCGTCGATGCTGTAGCGTCGCAGGAGCCGCCCCAGGGCGGTGGAGCGCGGGTCGTTCTCGATCTTGAACACCGGCCCGTCCACCTCGCTCAGCGGCCTGAGCTGCGCCTGCATCTTCTCGGCGTCCTTCACCATCGTGCGGAACTTCACCATCCAGAACTCGCCGCCGCTGCGCCCGCATCGGCGCTGCCGGAAGAAGACCGGGCCGGGACTCGAGAGCTTGATCGCCACGGCGGTCACCAGGATCAACGGCAGCAGGAGGATGAGCCCCGCCGCCGAGAGGACCATGTCGAGCGCCCGCTTGAGCCCCCTATAGAGCATGTAGCGCACCTTGCTGTGGGCGTAGTGCCCGGCGGTCGCCGCGACCCCGCGAATGAGGATGTCGGTGTCGGCCAGGTCGATGTCCCCGACGTCCAGCCCCTCCGGGATGGCGACCACGCCGCGCAGCGCCTGTCCCGGCGAGATCACCGTATCGGCGGCCAGGACGCATCCCTCGACGCGGGAATTCCGCTCGATGCGCGCCCCGGGCATCATCAGGCTTTCACGCATCAGGCTGCCCTCCTCGACGACGCACCCGTCGCCGATGCAGGCCGGCCCGATGATCTGGGCCTGGGGTCCGATGACGCAGTCGCGTCCGATCATGACGGGGCCCAGCAGTGTCGCCATCTGCGACACCTGCGTGCCGCGCCCGACCCAGATCCCTTCCGCGATCTGGCCTTCGAACCGGAAGCCGTTCACGTCGCCCCGGAGGACGGCCCGGTTGATCCTCAGATAATCCTCCAGCTCGAGGATGTTGCGGGCGTAGCCGCGCAGCTCGCAGGCCTGGATGACGCGCCCCTCGTCGCGCAGCCGCGGGAGGAGCTGCTCCTTGATGTCGAAATAGACTCCCGGATCGATGGAAGAAAGAACCGACGGGTCGAACACGTAGACCCCCGCGGGGACGCGCGCCAGCTGGTTGCTGTCGGAGAGGTTGCGGATGCGGATCCCCCGGACCTGCGAATCGTCGTCCAGCTGCAGCTCGAGGTGGTGCCAATCCCTCGACCCCTCGGCGTAGGGACGCACCGCCAGCGTCGCGGCCGCTCCCTTGCGCACGTGGAAATCGCCCAGCTCCTTGAGATCGGCGTCCAGGAACAGGCTTCCATGAATCACCAGGAAGGGCTCGTTGCCGATGAAGTCGGCCAGCGACAGGAGGCATCCCGCGGTGCCGCGCGGGTTCGGCTCCTCCGAATAGGTGAGGCGCAGCCCGAGCTTGCGCCCGTCGCCCAGGGTCTGCTGGTAGATCTCGGGGCTGCCGCTGAGCGCCAGGGCGACTTCCCGGATGCCATGGCGCCGGACGAGCTGCAGGAGGTATTCCACCATCGGCCGGTTCGCGACGGGAAGCAGGGGCTTGGGGACGGTGCGAACCAGCGGCACCAGATGGGTGTCCTGCCCGCCCGCGAGAATGATCGCTCTCATCGCCGCGCCTCTCCCAGCGCCACGCTGGCCGGCGCCGTCTCCTCCGGCGCCCCTTGCGCCGGCGCCCCGTAGACGCCTTCCACTTCCCGCACCATCCTCTCCAGGGAGAACCGGCTCTCCGCCGCCGCGCGGGCCGCCCGCCCCATCCGGCGCATCGCTTGCCGGTCCGCCACGATCCCCTCCAGCGCCGCTCCCAGGGCTCCCACGTCCCCGGGCGGCACGAGACGCCCGGTGACGCCCGCCTCCAAGATTTCCGGAATCCCGCCGACGGACGTCGACACCGCCGGCAGGCCGGATGCCATGGCCTCCATCAGCGTCACGGGAGTGTTGTCGGCGAGAGTCGGGAGCACGAAGAGATCGCCCCGCCGATATTCCTCCGGCATGCCCTCCCGCGAGACCCGGCCCGCCAGATCCACTCCCGCCGCCCCCCGGGCCGCCTCGGGAGCTTCACCGACGATCCGCAGGCGCACGGACGGGTGCCGGCGCCGGAGGGCGTCGAAAGCCTGCAGGAGCTCGCCGATCCCTTTCGTGGCGTCGTTCGGCCCGGCGACGTAGAGCAGCGTGATCGGCCCGGTTCCGGACTCCTGGGCCGGAGTGAAGCGGCCCACGTCGACGCCGTTGTAGATCTGGTGGACCTTCTTGGCGCCCAGGAAGGAGCGGCGCAGCAGATCGGCGAGCCAGCGCGACGGAACCACCAGCTCCAGAGGCGAGAAGGCGAACACCGCTTCTTTCGCCAGCTTGTTGAGGATCGACAATCCGGGCCAGGCGGTGCAGAAAAGGCAGAAGTGTTTCATCCCCTCGCAGGAAGGGGGCTCCGGCACCGAGCGGACGCACAGCGGCCACTGGTCGTGCAGGGTCCAGACGCTGCGGTGGCGCCGGGAAAGCAGCAGCGAGGCGAGGGAGAAGCTGCGGCGCTGGACGATGTGGAAGTGCACCACCTCGGGACGGAGCGCTCCCAGGACGCCGCGCAGCTGCCCGATGACGGAAGGATTCCAGTAGAGGTGCCAGGAATGGCGCTCCGGCTCGGCGGGGAGCTGCAGGGAGATCACCCGCAGCGCTCCGGCCCGGCCTTCCGACTCCCGGTCGGATCCATGGACGAACGTCACCTCGTGACGGCGGGAGAGCGCCAGCGCCGACTCCCAGGCGATCACGCCCGCGCCGCTGTAGGGGTAATGTCCGCAGAGAATCGCGATCCTCACGCCTGCTCCTGACTCCGAAAGGGGGTGCCGATGGGCCGCGGGAAGCCGGTCGCCGCGTAGCGGCTCAAAAAGGCCAGAAACTGCCGCCAGTTCTCCTTGACGTCGTAGACGTTGCGAATTTTGAACAGCCGCTTCACGATCCGCCGCGGCGTCAGGTAGTGCTCGATGTAGATCCGGTTCATGGCGTTGCGCAGCTCTTCGGTGGAGAGATCGCACCACGAACGGCCCGAGACGCCGTCGAAGTCGTGCCAGTCGGCCACCTGGTGCTTCACCTTCTCGTAGAAGGGGGTCCCCGGGATGGGGGTCATGAGGCTCACCTGGATGTCGTCCGGCTCGGTCTTCTTGATGAAGTCGAGCGTCTCCTTCATCGTCTCGCGGGTCTCTCCCGGCGCCCCCAGGGAATAGGTGCAGTGGACCCGGATTCCGGCCTCCTTGGCCCAGCGAATCGTGTCCTCGACCTCCTGGAGCGTGATCTCCTTGTCGATCGCGTCGTCCAGGAGCCTCTGCGAGCCGCTTTCCACCCCGAGCAGGATCTTCGTGCAGCCCGCTTTCCGCATCAGCCGGAACAGCTCGGGCGTCGTCTGGTCGGCGCGGAAGTTCGCGATCCAGCCGATCTTGACGCCCCGGTCGAGGATTTCCCGGCAAAGCTCTTCGACCCGCCGCACCGTGATGTTCACCGTGTCGTCATGGAAGAAGACTTCCCGCGCCCCGTACCGGCTCTGCAGCTCGAGAATCTCGTCGACCACCTTGCCGGCGCTGCGGAAGCGGACCTTGTTGTTGAACATCACCGGGACCCAGAGACAAAAGGTGCAGCGGAACGGGCAGCCGCGGCTCGCCATGACCATGAAGCAGGGATCTTGCGTGCGCAGGCCGACGATGTAACGCTCGGCCGGCACCAGGTCGCGATCGGGCCACGGAAGCTCGTCCAGGTCCTTGATCAGGGGCCGGTCGGCGTTCTCGACCACCTCGCCGCCGCGCTTCCAGGTCACCCCTTCGACGCGGGAGAGGTCGGCCCCCCGCCCCAGAGCGTCGGCGATGTCGGGGACCGCGACTTCGAATTCGCCGCGCACCGCCGCGTCCACGAACGGCTCCGCCACCAACTCCCGGTGGAAGACGGTGACGTGCGTGTCGACCAGGACGGTGACCGCGCCCACCGATTCCTTGGCCAGGCGGGCCATGAGGAGATCGGTGTGAATCGTGGGCGTGGACGTGGCGATCACGACCATGTCGGGCCGGATCTCCCGGAAGCGCTCGACCGTCCCCTCGATGCCGAGATCCTCGGCGATCGAGTCGATGTAGTGGACCGAGTAGCCGCGCTTCTTGAGCAGCGCGCCGCACTGCGCGAGCCAGAAGGGATAGGCGTGCGGCACCTGCTTCGTCAGTTTCCGGGGAAGCCGGTGCGGCCACCGGTCCCCGCTGCGGATCATCACCGCGTCGATCCGATCGTCGGGCCCGTTCAACAGCAGAATCCTCTCGATCACGTCGCTCACCTCATCGGGTAATGAAAAGCTCGCACGTTCACGTCCAGGCCTCTTGCCGCGGCGGGGGAACCCGACCCGCGGCACGCTTCATCCAGTAATAAAGGTAGCCGGCACCCAGGAGCGCGCGCCGCTCCTGGGCGAAGCTGCGTCCGGGCTTTCCCAGCAAGCGCCATCCGGCCGCCGCCAGGAAGCACAAGGGGCTTCCCGCCAGGAAGACCAGACAGTTCAAGGCCACCTGGACGGCGCTTTCCGTTCCATGGGCCGCCCGCGTGTAGCCGGAGAAGAAGAGCCTCTCGCGGAAGAACTTCCGGGTCAGCCGGCTGGCGGGCGCGAGGTGGCGCACCACGATCGTCGGCAGGTACTGCAGCCGCCGCCCGCGCGAGCGCGCCCGGACGAAGAACTCGGTGTCGCCCCCGCCCATCAGGGAGTCCCCCTTCCGATCCAGGTCCAGCCGGAAGAGCCCGAGCTCCTGGAAGAGGGACTTGCGGAATGCGACGTTCGTTCCGTACAGCCAGGGAGGCGAGGTCACCTCCAGCGGCTGCGGGCCGTAGTCGAGGTGAATCAGGTAGCGCAGGAGGACGTCGGAGAACCAGGCGGGGCGGGGAATCTCCCATATCAGCTCCACCCTCCCTCCCAGGATGGGGGCGTCGTGTAGCTCGAACCCGGCCAGGATCGACGCGGCCCAATCGTACCGGGCCCGCGCGTCGTCGTCCAGAAACGCGACCAGGTCGCCGGCCGCCTCCCGGATGCCGCGGTTCCGCGCTGCATCGAGCCCCAGCTCCGGCTCCAGGACGTACCGCGGGGCGATGCGGCCGCGCGCCTGGCAGCGCGCCACGACCGCCGAGGTATCGTCGGCGGAGGCGTTGTCCACCACGATCACTTCGAAGCGCTCGCGGGAGAGCGACTGCTCCTCGAGGCTTTCGAGCGCGCCCGCCAGCAATCCGGCGCGATTGTGGGTGCAGATCAGGATCGTCAGGTCGACGCTCATCGTCCCTCCGCGAGAAGATCGACGAGGGTGGAGGTGCGCCGGACCGGATCGTAGCGGTAGACCAGCGCCGGGCGATCCGCGTACAGCGCCGCCAGTCCCCGATCGGCCTGGGTGCCGAGGTCGCGCGCGTACACCACGCCCGTCCTGAAATCGAGAGGGTTCCGCAGCAGGTCTCCCGGAGGCATCCGGCCGCTCCCGGTCCGCAGGAAGACGAGCGCCGAGGAGAGGCCCGATTCGGAAACCGAGCGGTAGAGATCGCGGTTGTGCGCCGTCTTGTCCCGGTAGTGGGCCGCGAGCAAAGGCACCGAGCCGCAAAGGCAGAGCGCGACGCCGGCGCCCAAGAGGAGCGCCACGGCCCGGCGGGCCCCGGCCGCGGTAAGGCGCGGCGCCAGGATTTCCGGGGCGCGGATCCAGCCGGCCGTCATCAGGAGCGCCAGATAGAGGAAGCCGTCGTAGTAGTAGCGAGGGCCGTATTCGTTGCTCCCCTTGTTCTGGAAGATCAGGTAGCCGGCGGCGAGCAGCAGGAGTGAGACGGCGGCGAGCGCCAGGATCGGCTGCTCCCGGAAGAAGGACCGCATCGACCTCCCCTTGCCGAGAAAATAGAGGCCGGCGACCGACCCCGGGATCGTCCAAAGGGCCAGCTTCACGAGCCACCAGAGGGTGACGGAGAGGTTGTCGGCGCCCAGCCTGGCGCGGATGTCGCTCGCGTCATAGGCCGCGTAGCCGGAAGTCCAGGGCGATCCGAACAGAACCTGGTTGTATGCCGCCAGCAGGACGAGGACCAAGCCGATCGGCAGCAGGAGCGCTCCCAGCCGGCTCCACTCCCCGCGCCGCGCCCATCGCGCCCCGAGCCAAACGAGAAACGGAAGCGTCAGCGCCGCGGCGGCCGCCGGCCGCATGCTCAGGGCGGCCCCGGTGGCCGCGCCGGCGGCCAGGGCCCATCCGGCCCCCGCCCCATCCTCGAGGCGCAGGACGGCGAGCAGGAAGAGGGCGATGCAGAACAGCGTCGCCGGGTGGTTGAAATAGGAAGCCGCGTTGAACAGGAAGAACGGAGTCAGCAGCATCATTCCCGCGACCGCCGGCTCTCCCGCCGCTCCGAGAAGGCGCCGCCCGATCCGCCCCGCGAGAATCAGGGTGAGCGCCGAGAGGATCGGATTGACGATCCAGGGCGACCCGACCGACGCACCGACGGCGAGCAGCAAGGCCCAGCCCGGAAACGCCTTCGCGAAGAACCTGCCTTTCTCGGCGTCGAGGATCATGCTGCGCGCGTGGAAGAACTCGGGACGCGGCGGGGCCGGAACCCACAGCCGGCCGGTCGAGAAGATCCTCGCCTGCGTGACGTAGGAGCTCTCGTCGGAAGATCCGGGAAAATCGGCGAGGACCCCGAAGCCGATGGCCAGCGCCAAGCCGAGCGCCAGACCGGCGATCCATGCTTCCCGGCGGGCGGCCGGCATCGCCATCCACCGGCGGGCGGCCCGCCCGACGATCTCCGACGCTTGCCGCTCCAGGGAGCCCGCCGGGCGAGCCAGCAGCCGCGGCAGCCAGGCCAGGAAAAGCAGGAACAGCCCGCCGACCAGGCCGATGTCCGCCAGGCCCCTCAGGCGGTACACCAGGCTCTCCTCCAACCCCCCGGGAGGCGCGAACCAGCGCCGGCCCAGCGGCAATGCCGCGGCGGCCGTCGCCAGAAGAATCACCCCGCCGAGAGCCGCGGAGAGCCGGGCGCTGCGCAAGGCCGCGAGCGCCAGGAGCGCGCCGGCCGCGCCCGCCGCCCCGACCACCATCCGCAGCAGATTCAGCTTTCCCGCGGGATCGTCCAGAAGATAAGCGAGTGTGTCGAAGCGCGCGACGATCGCCTCCAGCCGGAGCGCGAGGATCCCGCAAAGGGCTCCGCCAGCCGCCAGGGCCGCGGCCAAGCCGTAGCGGGCCCCGAGGCCGCCCGGAGCGGGGAGACCGGCTGGCGCGGCGGAGAGGATGGGTCGGGAGGCTGTCCTCATCCGCGGTTCCTCCGGTAGAGCGAGACGGTGGACCCGTCCGGCTCCTGGAAGACGCCGATCCGGGTGAACTCCGCCTGCCGGGACTCGAAGTACCGAGTCATCGCGGGGACCACCGCTTCCCAGGGAGGCACGGCGTTCTCGCCCGTCTTAGTGAGCAGATAGTCGTACTCCTCGAAGCTCTGGTAGAAATCTCGCCGATCGAAGGGATCGAGTCCGACCTCCATCGCCACGTGACGCTTCATCCGGTTCACCAGCTGCACCACCGTGACCGGCAGATCGCGCCGGGCGACGTAATAGGCGACGGTCGGCCCATTCACCCGCCGCATGTCAGGAATCACGCCGAGCTTCCAGGCCGTCCGCCCGTCGCCCGAAAGGGGCGCGAGATCGCTCCGGAGACGGCGGGCGATCTCGTCGATCCGCCAGTTCCCTTCCGACTCCGGCTTCCACCCTCCCCCGAGCCCGGCCGTCGGGAGCGTCACGAGCAGGAGGGCGCCCGCCGCGGCGCTCCACTTCTTCGGCCCGCTCCGCCGGCGCCACAGCTCGACGATTCCCCGGGCCCCGAGGAGAACCAGGACCGGGAGCCAGGGCAGGAGGTAGCGGGACTGCTTGTTCGCCACCGCGAACGTGAAGAGAATGTAGACGCTGGCGGCCCACAGAGCCAGGAAGACTCCCGCGCCGCGCGCCTCCCGCCGCCTCCACGGGAACAGGATGAGCCCGCCAAGGACCGAGAGCGTCAAGGGCCAGCCCATCAGCCTCCTCGGAAGCGCTTCCAAGTGGAAGGCGAGCGAGGCGAAGGAGAAGGGCGAGGCGAAGCCGTCCGCGGCCCCGCCGGCATGGACCACGGTCTTGCGGACCAGGATGGGGAGAATGGGGGCGTAGTACGGGGCCATCACCGCCGCGGCCGCGCCGATCGCCCATCCGAGATTCATCCAGCGCTCCCGGCGCGACTGACCGTCGTGCGCCTCCCGCAACCCGGCGAGCAGCGCCATCATCACGGGGGCCGCCAGGAAGAGGAAAAAGCTCCACTTGGCGAGCATCCCCGCCCCGCACAGGGCCCCGAACGCGAGGCTTCGCCCGCGAGCCGAAAACCGGCCGGTCGACAGGAGAAGCCATACGGAAGCGATCACCAACGCCGTCAAGGGAAGGTCGAGCATGTATTCTCCGGCGTTCGATCGAATCCCCGGCGCCGCCAGCAGGAGCAGTCCGGCCAGCACTCCGGCGGGCCTACCGAACAAGCGGTTCCCCAGCCCCCACACCGAGACGATCAGCAGCGCCAGGAAGAGCAGGTTCGTGACCATCGCCGTCTCGTAGGATCTTCCGCCGACCAGGTAGAGCAGCGCCGTGACACCCGGCACCAAAGGAGGGTAATAACCGGAAGGCGTCAGCAGCGGATAGCGTTCCGAGCCGCCCAGGATCGATCGGAGCGCCCCCCCGGTCACGGCGGAGGGATCCCGGAGGATCCGCTCGAAGACGACGCTGTCGCGCAGGTGGACCGCTTGATCCCACCCGGGAGGCGTGCCGCTTTCCCTCAGGCGGGGGGCGAGCGCCGCGGAGAAAAGGACGATCCCCGCCAGCAGGATCGCGCCTTCCCGCCAGATCGCCGGAACTTTCCAGAAGGCTCTGGCAGGAAGCGCCGCCGGCCGCGCGGCCTGCACCAGCGCCGGGAAGGTGGATCGCGCCCTCATGAGCGATCTCCCTGCCGCGCGACGGAGGGCGGCTCCAGGCGCGGGCGGTAGATCACGTAGCCGTCCACGATCCCCTCGGGGCGATAGGCGCGGCCGATCGCCGCGAGGGTCGTGTCGGCCCAATAGGTCTCCCCCTGATAGTGGCTCGGATGCTCCACGGGGGAGCGCAGGACGATGACCCCGAAATCGCGCTCGAGAATCCGCCGGTTCAGCGGCTCCGCGTCCCACCGTCCGCGGCGCTGCATGTAGGCGAAAGCGAAGGGATCCATCATGGTCAGAGGCTTGCCGCACTTCAGCGCGACGTTTTCATCCTCGATCAGCACGTCGCCCGGAGCCGCGGCCGCCAGCCGAATCACTTCCCGGTTCGACTGGTAGGCGTACTCCCCCATGCGCGCCGTGGCCCCGATCGATCCCGCCAGGAGGATCCCGAAGACCCCGGCCGCGAGGAGCGCTTCCTTCTCTTCCAGCCGCCGGGCGGTCCCTTCGAGCAGCGAGGTCAGGGAGACACCCGTGAGGATGAGCGTGGCCGCCAGCGGCTCCATGAAGTAGTAGAAATCGCTCCCCAGCTTGGCGGAGGCGGCGGCGCTCACCGCCAGCGCCACGGCCAGATAGCACACGGGGAGACGGAGCGTCCGGTCCCACCGCAGGAGCCGGGGCAGCAGCCGCGCCGAGAGGATCAGCGGCAGGGCCGCCATGGCCAGGAATGCAGAGAGTCCTCCCAAAGGCCGGCTGACGAAGCTCAAGGGCGACGCCCCGGGAACCTCCAGAAGATTGACGCGCGCCAATCCGCCGGTGGCGCGGGACAGGAAGAACAGGATGGCGGCGCAGGGAGCCGCGACCGCGGCGAAGAAGAGCAAGGCCCTGGCGGGCTTCCCGGAGACCAGCAGGAAAAGCACGATCGCCGCGGCGGCGCCGAGGGCCGTCTGCTTGGTGAACGCGGCCGCCACGAGCGGCAGCGCCGCGAGCATGCCCAAAGGCGATCCGGACCAGCGCTCGAACCACGCCAGGCCCGCCAGCGAGAGCGCCAGCGCCGGAACGTCCGAGCGGGAGGAGTAGGCGACGGGGAGAATCAGCGGTGAGGCGAGGAAAAGGCCGGCCGCGATCCAGGCCGCCGGTCGCGCCGCGCCGTGCCGGCGGGAGAGCCAGGCGACGAGTCCCGCACAGGCGAGCGCCGACAGCAGGGAGACCAGCCGGCCCGCCAGGTACGCCCCTTCCACTCCGGAGCCGGTGATCCGCGCCAGGAACCCCAGCACCGCGTAAAGCAGAGGTCCGTACATCGCCGTGACGTAGGGGCCCTTGTGAACGTCCAGGTAGAGCGGCTCGCCGTGGGCCACTCTCAGCGCCGCGGCCACGACCGCCCCTTCGGGCTGGGAGGTGTCGCGCGGATTGAACAGCCCGAACGCGGCGGTGATCAGGAAGAAGAGAATCGCCGCGGCCACCATCCCGGCCAGGGCTTTCGCCAGGGGAATGGCGAGGAGCTTCTCCCTCATGCCCTTCTCCTTTCCAGGCGCGCCGACAGGGCCTCGGCGTCCTCCCGGCTCAGCAGATAGCGCAGGCTTCCCTTGAAAAGGGCCGTCAGGTACAGCGCCTGCTCCTCGATCGCGCGGCGGTCCCGGCGCGCCGCCCCCCGCAGCAGATGGACCGTCCGCACCCCGACGCGCTGGATGAGCCGCCACCCGCTGAGCAGGTCCCCCGAGCACAGGTACTTGGTGAAGTAGGCGCCCGCGCCGATCCCGTAGGCTTGCGACAGCCGGCGGTTCGCCGAGGGGCTCCGCCAGGAGCGATGCCAGACCACCGCGGCGGGGGCGTAGACGATCTTCAGGCCCGAGCGGAGCAGGCGGTGCACCATGTCCATGTCCTCGGCGCTCTCGAACTCGGCGCCCGGGCCGAAACGGACGTCGTACTCTCCCGCCTTGCGAAGCGCCTCGGCCGTCGCGCCGAAGTTGCCTCCTCCTCCAACCCGCCACGGGTGGGTCCGGCGGGAGAACACGGGAATCTCCTGGGGAGCGTAGGTCGCGGACGTCTCCTCGCCGTGCGGAGCGGCCGGCTCGGCCAGCGTCTTCCCCACCACGGCGGCGGCGCCGCCGCGCAGCGGGGCGGTCAGCGCCTCGAGCCATCCCGGATCGACCCGGCAGTCGTCGTCGGTGAAGGCGATCAGGGGCGCCGTGCAGTCGGCGATCCCCTGGTTCTTGGCGCGCGACAGCCCCTCCCCCTTGCCCCGGAGATAGCGGACCGGAATCCTTCCCCCCTGGTGGACGCAGACGACCTTCCGGCTCGACTCGTCACGGCTCTGATCGACCACCACCACCTCCGCCGGGCCGGGCGAGCAGGCCAGGATCGAACGAAGGCAGCCGTCGAGCAGCTCGCCGCGATCGCGCGTGCAGATCAGAACCGAGACGTCCAGGGTCATCTCCGGATTCACCTCAATGGGACCAGAGCCCGCAGCAGCGGGAGCAATAGGGAAAGAGGCCGTCTTCCCGCATGGCCCGCCGGAACGAGCGGTAAAGATCGTTGTTCCAGATTTCCCGGAACCGCTGCCGTTTCACGTTGCCCATGATCAGGTCGGGACGATCGGAGCAGGGGGTCACTTCCCCGCTCGGCAGGATTTCCGACTCGAGCCAGGGAACGAAGCAGCGCGTCTTCCCGAAGGACTCCTCCGGGCGGCGGTAGTAAGCGTCCACCTGCCCGGGGTGGAGATCGGGAAGGAACCGGAGCTTCATCGCCGAGTCCTTGAGGGACATCTGCCGCATCTGCTCGGCGATCCGCTCCGTGTCGAGGACCGACACGTCCATGACGAAGCCGCGCCAGGAGGCGGCGTGCGCGTCGAACTTCTCGCGGAAGTAGGCCTCGTTGGCCCGCCCGATCTGCTCCGTGGTGAACCAGAGCTGGGAGAGGATCATCTGATCGGCCCCCATCCCCTCCACGACGTCCCGCGTCTCCAGGAGGTTCTTCTGGTTCCCCGGCGAGATCGTCGTATTCACGATGATCTCCGGCTTCCTCCCGGCTCCGTTCCTCGCCTCCCGGATTGCCGCGACGCCGTCGGCGATCTTCTGGAAGGATCCCTGCATTCCGCGAATCGAGTCGTGGATCTCGCGGGGGCCGTCGACCGAGACCATGACGGCGTCGACGCCGAGGTCGACGAGGCGCCGGGCCTCGCGCGGCAGATAGGTGCCGTTCGTGTTGATGCTGCAATACAGCCCCTTCGACTTCACGTGCTCCACGAACGCCATCAGATCGCGATGCAGGAACGGCTCCCCGCCCCACAGGAAGACGCCGGTCCCGTCCTCCGCGACGTCGTCGATGACGCTCCGCAGGCTGGCGAGATCGAGCTGCTGAACCTCGTGCTCCCGGGACATCTCGTGGAAAAGTCCCTGCTCGCCCCACTGCCAGCACATGGTGCAGCGGAGATTGCACCGATAGGTCATCATGAAGGTGAGCAGGCGCGGGGCGTTCCAGCGGTCGGGCATGAATCCGGGCGCCGCCCGAAGCAGGAATTCCTTGAGCTGCGATCCCAGGCCGTAAGACATTTCAGATCCTCACTTTCGCGGACTCACGACCGCCAGGTAGTTGATGGCGAGGTGCGAGTCGAGATCGTTCAGCGAGCGGGCCCATCCGAGCCCCGCGCCGGCGGCGGCGCGGATCGCGGCCCGTCCGGCCATCGACAGAAGATTGGTTCCGAGGTAGACCCCTTTCAAGGGCAGGGCGAGAATGCCGCCCGCCTTTCCGTGCTCGCGCCTCAAGTGGCGCTCGATCCCCATCGCCAGGGCGGCGTTGGCGAGCTGGGGAATCAGGTGCAGGTAGCCCCCGGTCTCTTCCACCCTGGCCTCCCCAATCTCCGACAGCGCCTCCTCCAGCTCCCTTCGGCTCCAGCGGTGGAGGCGCTGCTCCCGCGGGTAGGGCCAGATGCCGATCGTGGTCAGGACGATTCGTCCTCCCCGCCGGGTGACCCGGGCGAACTCCGCCAGGGCCGCGCGAAAATCGGGCATGAGATAGAAGGCCTGGGTGCAGAGAAGGAGGTCGAAGCTGTCGGATAGGAAAGGAAGGCGCAGGCCGTCGGCGCGCGCGCTCATTCCCCGGTAAGACTCCAGGTCGACGCCGACGTAGCGCGAGAACTTGCCGCTGAAGAATTCGCGGTAAGGCATGTACTTGCATCCGACGTCCAGAACCTCCATCTTGCCGCCGCCGTTCAAGGCGGACGCCTCGCGCGCCAGCCCCGCGGCGATCGCGCGGAGCATCAGGTAGTCGTACTGCCAGGGCCGCGGGTGCGAGATTCGGCGCACCACCCGCCGCGCCTCGCGGTCGGCGGCGCGCTCTCGTCCGGTCGGGTTCGCGCTCTCGCTCAACGCCCTTCTCCCGGCATGGCGCCGTTCCCCCGGCCCGCGACACCCGGGGCGCCCCGGAGGAACCCCTTCAGGAGTCCCGAGGCGAAGGCGGTGGAGGCGCGAAAGTCGTAGGGCCGTCCCAGAAGCACGGCTCCGCCTGCATCGCGCCCGGCCGACCAGAGGCTCCGGGCCATCCTGCTCAGCATGTGCAGATCGCGCCGCGCGAGGTGCTTCCGGTAGAACGCTCCTTGACCGAGGCCATACCCGAGGTAAAGACCCACCTGCTCGCGCTCCCCTCTCCACGACCGGTGCACGACGACCATCGCCGGCAGATACCGGATGGGAATTCCCGCTTTCAGCAGCCGGTACCCCAAGTCGTTGTCCTCCGCGGCCGGCGCGGGAGTGCCGGGCCCCAGCGCTTCGTCAAAAGGGCCGACGCGCCGCAGGATCTCGGCCGGAATGGCCATGTTGTTGCCGAACAGGACGTCCCTCGAAGCCGGCTGCCGATAGATCCGCTCCGCCGCGTCGTCCCTCAACGAGGGGGCCGCCGCGGCCGTCTCGCCTTCCGTCTCCCCGGCCAGGACGCGGCCGGTGAGGACCAACCGTTCTCCCTGTTCCAGGGCGACCGCCATCACTTCCAGCCAGTCGGGGGCAACCCGGCAATCATCGTCGGTGAAGGCCAGGAGGCTCCCCCTCGCCAACGAGATCCCGACGTTCAGCGCCGCGCTCTTGCCGCGCCGCGGGCACAGGACGTGGCGTACGCGCGGCCCGCCGTCGGAGTCGTTGAGCGCCGGAGGCGGGACGGGAGCGCGGCTCTGATCCAGGACCAGCACTTCCGCGTCCTGGAACGTGGAGGCGCGCAGGCACCTCAGGCAATCCTCCAGGAGCTCGGGGCGATCGGCCGTGGCGATGAGGACGGAGATTCGCGGCGCCGTCATGCGGCCCTCCCTTCCCCGACGCTCCGGCGGACGGGGGCGGCGGCGCGCCGCGCATCCCGAATCCCCTTCCAATAGCGGCGCTCTCCGAGCAGCGACTGGACGTGACCGAGAGCCCGCCCCCGCGCTCCGGCGCGCTCCATCCCGGCCATCGCCAGCTCGGCGGCGGCCCAGGCGGGGGCCGTGAAATCGACCGCCAAGAGAGAGGACCAGCGGGCGAAGCGCTTGAGGGGATGGGGCTCGCGCCGGGAGAGCCGGAGATCGGCGGCAAGCGCCCGGTGCTTCCGCTGCAGGTCCACGTCGGCCCGGCCGACCGAGTAACAATCTTCCAGCCAGCGCCCGAAAGTCTTGTCGTAGACCTGGCCGACCGCGACCCGGCCGAGGTAGCTCATCTCCGCCTCCATGCCGATCAGGCGCCACCCGAGCTCGTAATCCTCGTTCCCGAACTTCACGAAGCTCTCGTCGAATCCCCCGGCGCGCAGGAACAGGCTCTTCGAGATCGAGGCGTGCCCGAAATGACAGTCGTCGAAGCGGAATCGGTATCCCGGGCTCGAGAGGCGCGCGTCGATTTCCGCCCCCCACGATTCGACGCCGTCCTTCAGGAAGGACCTCCGGACGGCCGGCGCCAGACCAAGACCTCCGAAGACGACCCGCTCCCCGGGGCGGGCGTGGGCCTCGAGGTGGCCGGAGACGAGGTTGGGCGGCGCGATCATGTCGTCGTCGAGGAAAAGAACGATCTCCCCGCGTCCCTCGCGGGCGCCGCGGTTCCGGGCGGCGGCAAGACCGCGGTTTTCCTGGGTGACGAAGCGCAACCTGCCTTCCCCCTGTATCTCCCGCAGCATCTCCACCGTCCCGTCGCGCGAGCCGTCGACCACCACGACGATTTCGTAGGGGATCGACGCCGGCTCCTGGCTCAGGAGCGGCGGCAGCGTCCCCGCCAAGAGCCGGCGCCGGTTGTAGGTCGGCACGACGATCGAGACGCGGGGCGAGCTCATGCCACCGCCTCCTGGCCCGCCGGCGGCCGCGCCCCGCGCAGCTGCGCAATCCGCCATCGCGCCCATTCGCGCGCTCCGAAGCCGGTCCGACACTTGAAGCCGAACGACCAGCGGGTCTCGTGGCACGTCACCAGGGTCCGCCGCAGGAGGAGAGGATCGGTCCCGCGGGCGTTGCCGCCCCGCAGGTCCGAGCAGCCCGCCTGGTAACCCGCCGCCGCGACCCAGCGCAGGGCGCGCTCGTCGTACAGCCCGTGGGGATACGAGAAGAAGCGCATCGGCCGGCCGAGGCGCTCTTCGAGAATCCGCTTGGAGCCCCGGATCTCCTCTTCCAGCTCCTGATCGGAGAGATCCGGGAGGAACCGGTGCGTCCGCGCGTGCGAGCCGATTTCCATCCCCGCCGCGGCGAGGGCGGCCGCCTCGCTCCAGTTCATCAGGGGACGCGGCCGATCGCCGTGGCGCGCGTCCCAGGAATTGGTCTGCCCCACCCGGTCGGCGACCAGAAAGATCGTCGCCGGGAAGCGGAACCGGCGCAGGATCGGGGCGGCATGCTCCAGGAAATCGCGGTATCCGTCGTCGAAGGTGATCGCCACCTCGCGCTCTGAGCTCGGACGCTCCCCCCGGACGGTCGCCACGACCTCGCCGAGCGGCACGATCCGGTAACCCTCGTCGAAGAGGTACTGCATCTGGGATTCGAACTGCTCGGGGGTGACCCCCCAGGCGCGCAGCCTCTCCCCCGGATCGCCGCTCACCCAGTGGTACATCAGGACCTTCGGGCCCGTGGTTCTATCCATGCGGGATCTCCTTCGGAGCGAAAGCGCGCCGCTCCGATCCGTCCCCTCTCGCGAAAACCCACGCCACGGCGCCCCGCCCCAGCCCGGCCAGGTAGGCGCGGCCGGTTCGGACCGCGGTGCGATCGCGCCGCAGGATCCCTCCCAGGGCCCGCCGGCCCTGGGAGGCGACGACCTCCAGCGCGATCCCCAGCGGGAAAAAATCGCCTTGCGCCGCCATCTTGAGCGCCCAGGCCGCGATGCCGTGCCCGTATTCGAATTCCACCGCCGTCTGGCTTTCATCGTCCCGCCACCCGAGATGGAAGACGACCACGTCGGGGTCGTAAAGGATCGCGCCGCCGGACTTGAGAACCCGGTGGATGAAGTCGGTGTCGTCGGCCCCCCGAAAGCGCCCTCCGGGCCCCAGATCGGGATCGAACATTCCAAACCTCGCCGCCCACGATTTCCGGATCGAGAGGTTCAGTCCGCCGCCCACGACGCTCGGATCGACCTTCCGCCGGAAAAGACGCGCCTCGGGCGGATGCCACGTGGTCGCCGCGAGAATCCTCCGTCCGGGCGTCCGGGCGGGGTCGGGAAGCGAGCCGCCGGTGACCGCCGCGACGTCCGGATGCCGCTCGAACGCCTCCGCCACGCGGCCGACCCAGTCGGCAGGCACGAGACAGTCGTCGTCGGTGAAGGCGACGATCTCCCCCCGCGCCTCCCCCAGGGCCGCGTTCCGGGCGCGGCTCAATCCCCGCGTCGGCGTGGCGAGACGGCGAAGGCCGGGAAGGTGAAGCGCCGCTTGCTCCGCGATCCGAGCCGACGCGTCTCCGTCGCTCTGATCGACGATCAGAATCTCGAGCGGCGCGGGTCGCAGGCCTCCCAGGCTCTCGAGACAGCGGCTCAAGAGCGCGGGGCGGTTGCGGGTGCAGACCGCCACCGAAATCGTCGCGGCTCGATCTCCTCCGGCCGTCATGCCTCTCCTCGTCGCCGGCGGGCCGCCGCCGGACGGGCGCCGGTCGCGCTCACGGCTTCCCCCGCGACGGATTCTGCCGGGCGAGCGCGTGCCCGGGCTCGCCGCCGGGGCCCGCGACCCTGAAGATCTTCACTCCGTCCTGGGCGTAGACGCGCTGCAGGAACGGGGCGCCTTCCGGATCGTAGGGGCCGAGCTTCTTCTCCTCCGGCCCGTAGAAAACGTACCGGACGTCGAAACGCCGCAGGAGCTCGAGGCGCGCCTCGTCGCTCTGCGACGTCGCGTAAAAGCTGTGCACCTGGGCGATCCGATCCTCATATCCCGCGGTCAGCTTGTCTTCGCCCAAAAAGACCCTTTGCCCCGAGAGTCTCGGAACGTAGTTCCCGGTGACGTAGGCGGCGAAGATCACGGAATCCCGCGGCACCTGGCGGCTCATCCAGGCCATCGCGTCCACCTCGGAGCCGGGGAGGTAGACGGGCGAGGCGATCCGCTTCGCTTCCTCGCGATAGGAGAGAAAGAGATTCAAGGCGCTCAGGCAGGCAAGGACCGCGATCAACGACATCGCCGCCGCCAGCTGCGGACGCAAGAGGAGCGCACGGAGCTTGCCGGCCGATCGTCTCCAGCCTCTCCGCTTGATCTGGAGTCGGAGGAAGAGAGTGCGGCGCAGTCCCTGAGTCGCGAGGACCGAGAGCGGAATCTGGATTCCGTTCAGGAGGTGCCACCGCCAGTTGATGGAGGGGACATACGCCAGGAACAGGACCACCAGGAGCCAGCCTTTCGCCATCCGCTCCCCCGACGGGCGATCGACGCGCAGGAAGCCCTCGAAGGTCAGGACCGTGATGAAGAAGGTCACCCCGAGGCTCATGATCAGGCGGAACGGATCCGGAGTGTAGAAAGTGAGGCGGCGCACGACGTCGCCCCACATCGGCTCGCGCGACAGAATCCAGTAGTTCAGCGCCATGAAAGGCAGAGGGATGCCGGCCACGAGCGCCGCGCACTTCCACCGGTTCATCGAGGGTGATGCTCCCCTCCCGAGCCATTCCAGGAGCAGGTAGGCGACCGCGATCGGGATCGCCGCCACGGCCTCGAACGCGTGGCTGAACGCCAGGATGGCGAGGCACGCGCCGCCCGCAATCGCCGGACCGAAGCTCCGGACGCGCTCCGACTTGAGCTGCAGCGCCAGCGAGGCCGTCAGCAGCGCCGCCGCGAACACGAAGTGCGGGTACACCAGCATGGCGTGGAAGAGGTTCACCTCGACGAGCCAGGAGGTGATGGGCCGGAGATCGATCCCGCCGAAGCGCAGGAGCAGCCTCGACAGCCACAGCAATCCGCCGCCGAGACAGGCGAGCACCAGCGCGAAGCGCCGGTAGCGCGGGCGCCGGACACCGGCGGCGATGAAGGAGTAGATCGACAGGACCAGGAGCACGATCGACACCGCCATGAACCCACGGTGCGTGAAATCGAGGCTCCATCCGGTGATCCGGGAGATCCCCCCGAGTCCCAGGTAGAGGACGTTGAACAGGATGGGACGGTTCGGCTCGGGGGTGAAGTTGTTGGTAAAGAGAGTCCGGCCTTCCGCCGCCTGCCGCATCAGCCCGAGATAGACGTTGTTGTCGTCGATGGCGGTGGAGCCGATCAAGCCCATGAACCTCTCGGAATCGTTCGAGCGGCGAAACGCGTCGGAGAAGGGAATCCACACGAGGGCGAGCAGCAGCGCCGAGAGCGCCAGCGGAAACCACCACTCGGAGAGCCGGACGCGTCCCGAGATCGGACGATCGGGGTGCCGGCGCGGCGGAATAGCCCGGAACTTCATCGGAAGACCTCCGCCCAGACCTTGCCCGCCAGGCGCCGCTCCTCACGGAAAGTGCCGCTGAGCGCGTAGACGAGCGCGAACCCCGCCAGACAGGCCGCGCCGCGCAGCAGGAGGAGCGGCAGCGACGGGTCCGGAAGCAGTCTCCGCCAGGCGGCCATGAGCAGCACCACGGGCATTCCCGAAAGCAGCGGCCAGGCCACCGAGCGCAGGAGAAACGTGCGCGGCGCCAGTCCGACGTAGGGGCAAGCGCGGCGGATCACGAGCCAGAGGTCGACCGTCAGGATCGCCACGAGCGTCGCCGCGGCGGCGCCCACGAGGCCGAACGCCGGCGTAAGCACCAGCAACAGGCCCAGATTGAGGACGTAGCGGAAGGCTTCCGCCTGGATCAGCCATTTCACGAGGCCCGACCCGAACAGCAGCGTCGTCGCCGCAAGCGAAGCGGCCGACCCGAGATAGGCGATCGCCAGGACGGCGAGCACCGGGACGCTGTCCTGGAATCCCTCGCCGACCCACAGTCGCAGCAGGGAGCTCCCGTCGATCAGCAACAGCGTCACCAGGGGCAACCCCAGCGCCAGGTTCAGCCGCGTGCCGACCTCCAGGAGGCGGGCCGAATCCTCGCGCCTCCCCTGGGCCTCCATCCTGGAGGCGAGGGGGAACAGGACGCCGGAAACCGGCTGGAGTCCCTTCGAGACGAAAGAGGCGAGCGTCAAGCCGACTCCGAACGCCGCCACCGCGGCCGGGCCGGCCAGGAGGCCGAGGAACAGGAGATCGGCGTTGTCGAACAGCGTCCGGAGACTCTCGTAACCGAACGAGAGGACGGAGAAGATCGACACTCCCGGCGCCAGGCCGCTCCATTCCGGCCCTCCCATGAGGTGGATTCCCGGCGCGATCTTCCGCAGAGCGGCCGCCCGCGCGGCATGTCCGAGGAGGGAGGAGGCGAGCTGGACGGCCCCGAGCGCCACCAGGCCGAACCCCGCGCCCAGCAGGGCGGCGGTCGCGACGAGACGGAAGAGCGCGGCGGCGACCTCGATTCCATTCAGGAGCTGGAAGCGTTGGAGTCCGGCCATGACGCTGCGCGTCACGCCGAAGGGGAACGAGATCAGGAAGTTGACGGCAATCATGACGAGCAGCACCCGCGCCTCGCCCTGGCGCGCCGCGGGAACCCGGAAGCGGTCCAACGCGGTGAAGCTGAGAAGCAGCAGAGCGGCGCAGGCGAGGAGGCCGACGCAGAAGTAGATCCGGAAGATCGTCCCCACCTCGCGGCTGGCCTCGGCGAGCCGTCCCGTTCCGGCCCGTGAGGCCACGGACCGGACTCCGGCCGCGCCGCTGCCGGCGTTCAGGAACCCGAGGTAGCTCCCGATCGCCGAGGTCAAAACCCAGATTCCGTAGTCGCCCGCCCCGAGATGCCGGATCACCAGAGGCGTCAACAGGAGCAGGACCGCCCCGTTGACGGCCGCTCCGGCATATCCGGAGCCGATGTTGCGCGCGACGCGGCCGAGGCTCATCGTGCCGTCCATTCTCCCGCGAGGACTTCCGCGGGCGTCTCGAGGATCTTTCTCACGCCGGCGCGGGCCCGCGCGAAACTCCCCGTCTCGTCCCGCTCGAGGTAGCGGAACTTCTTCAGGCAGTATCCGGCCCACGACAGGGTGAGCAGGGGGGGAAGCAGCTGGCGCGGGAATCCCATCCGGCGGAAGTACTGTCCCAAAGCCATGCGGAGCTCCCGGGCCAGCGGGTCGTCGCCGTTGAGAAGCCGCTCGAGCGCACCGAAGGGATCGACTTCTCCCTTTCCCTCGGTCCGGAAGATGACCCACAGGCAAAGGTCCAGCAGGTCGTACGTGGGGACCGAGATCTCGTCGCAGAGCTCCCAGTCGATGACGCCGTAACCGTCGGAGTGCTCGAGGATGTTCTCACCGCAGAAATCGCCGTGGGCCAGCACCGAAGGAAATCGCTTGCCGAAGCCGTCCCAGACGGTCCGGGCGGCGGTCTCCAGCAGTGCCCGGGACCTGCCGGTGCGATCCAGCTTGCTGCTGAACTCCTCCGTCCAGACCGGGACGAGAGCCGAAGCCTCTCCCAAAGTGGCCCTTCCCAGCGCGGCGCTCCAATCGGACGACCAGGAAAGGACGCGCGACAGTCGCGGATTCAGGCGCGAGCCGGGGAGGATCCAGGAGGCGATCTTCTCCCCCCGCAGCGCCGATTGAAGCAGGAAGCGGCGCCCGGCCACCTCGCGGAAGAGGAGGGGACGCGGAAACGTCCCGTCGGGCACGCGGCCGTTCAGGGCGCTGACCGACTGGAGGCCCCGATACTCGCGCTCGAGGTAGTGAGCTCCCGCCGGATCGAATCCCACCTTGCCCACCGCCGACGGGAACTTGTCCCGAGGAAGGAAGAAGAAATAGACGGACTGGTCCGCGTAGTTCTTGTCGCCATGGGGACGATGTACCAGCATGACCGAGATTTCCTCCGGCTCGGCCAACCCGTCGGCGGCGATTCCTCGATAGGCTTCCGACAAGGCCTCGATCATTTCCCTCTCCTGGCGACGACGATGAGGTTCGGAAGCGACTCGCGATGAATCCCGAGGGCCCAGAGCGTCTGGAGTCCGAGGACGAGGATCCGATGCCTTAGCGTCCGGACGTCCAAGGTCAGCCCGAGGAAATACCGAAAGGGCTCGGGCCGGTCCAGCGGCACCAGAATCTGGGGGGCCTGGAGCGAGGGATGGGCGTAGTAGGTGTCGATTCTCTCGAAATTCTCGCGCCGGGCGCGCCATAAAGCGGCGCGCGCCGACCATCCCACCCAGGGGCGGCCCTGCATCACGATCACCCATCGGCCTCCGGGGGCCAGGAGGGCGCCGACCTTCGCTCGACGCCACGGATTCCGTCTCCGGCTCCAGTCCTCGAGAATCAGGTCGAAGGATTCGCGGTGCGCCGCGCCGGGGACCGGCGGATCCCACTCGACCCGGACTCCGTTCTGCGCGAGCGACTCGAAAAGCTCGACCGATTCCGGGTTCAGCGCCAGCGCGCGCTGGCCTTGCCAGGGAGAGAGCAGGCTTCGCCAAAGCGGGCTGGTGCCCTCGCGCTGCGGGATGATCTCGGGAGCTTCCGACGTCGCCCCCGGGACGCCGGGCCGGTGGATCTCCGGCGCGGGGATTCCCGGTTCGGATCCCGCGACGGCCGATGCGTCGGCCGTGATCGGTTCGATACTCATGCTCTAGGCTCCCAGCGGCTTCCTGGAACGGAGGGTCCGTTCCCTCACGCTCCGCCGCTGTCGTTGACGCCGTTGCTCGCCGTGAGACGGTTCTTCTCCAGCCAGCGGAGCAGCTCCGAGCGCTTGTAGCGCAGGGAAGCGTTCGGAGAGCTCCCCAGCCGGTAGCTCGGAATCAGCTGCTCTTTCGTGAGCTGCCAGAGCTTCGTCCGGCCGATCTTGAGATAGCGTCTTGCCTCGGCACTCGTCAGGATTTCCTCTTTTCTCCCCATCGCCTCACACCCCGAAAAATGGTCCGTCCCGCCCTCAGAAGACCTTGTAAACCAGCCCCAGGAAGTATCCGGTCACGCTCGTGTCCTGATCCGTGATGTGGTCGGTCTGCCGGCGGCGGCTCGCCTCGCCGGAGAGGCTGAATCGCGGATTCAGCCCCAGCTCCGCGCGGAGCGCTACGCCCGCGAAGCTCAAGTCGAGCCCCGCGTCTTCTGACAGCGCCGCCTCGCGAGTTCCTCCGTCGCCGTAGATCCCCAGCCGCGTGAGCTTCCCAACCCTCGCCGAGAACCCCAGATAGGCGTTTTGGGACAGGCTCACCGCCTCGGTGCCGGTGTCGGCGCTCAGGCTCCGCCGGTATCCGGCGACCAGATCGGTGTGACGAAACGGACGATGAAACGACGTTTGGCCGGTGAATCTCGTCTGTTTTTCTCCCGAACGGCTCACCTGCGAAGCTCCGGCTCCGAGCTGGAACTCCGTCAGACGCGGCGTCGCGACCGACCAGAGCGCCTCCAGTCCGTTCGAGTCGACGTCCGGGGTTTCCGCGCCCCCCAGGACGAACCGCGAGTGAAGATAAGTGGCCGAGATGCTCTGATCGCGGTTCAGCTGCTTGCGCAGGCCCAGGCGCCCCGAATAGGTTTCGCTGTCGACGAGCGTCTCGTCCTGAAATCGATCCACCCGCGCGTTGAGACCGGTCTGGAGGACGAGGGACCGTGACAGCTCCGCGTCGGCCGCGACATCGGTGAAGCTCCGCCAGCGCTTGCTCTGGCTGAGCACGGTCACGTCGGCCGCATCACCGGAGCCGCTGGAGTACAGGGCGTCGCGCCGGTAGGCGAAGCGCTCCCCCAGCAGGATCTTCCACCTCCTCGAGGCGTCGTAGGCGCCCTTGAAATCGAGCGCGTGGTTCGAGGTGTCGAGCTGATCGTTGTCGTGGTACTTCGTGTACGAAGGGTTGTAGCGAAACGACCAGAGCGAGCGCGCGCTGTGGCGCCGCATCGACAGATCGAGGCGCAGATCGGTGATGGTGTCGGCTTCGGCGCTCTCGCCGTCGGGCTGGAACCGGGGGTTCGAGCTGTACCTCTCCCCCGCCGAAACCGTAAGGTCCGATTCATTCGGCGACACCGGAACCGATCCCGCCGGCGGGGCCGCTTGGGTCTGCGCCCGCGCGCTTCCGGCCGCCATGCCGAGACCCAGGATCGCCGCCGCCGTCAGGCCGCGGGACAGGAGGCGCAACATCCGCGAGACGCTCAAGGCACCACCACCGTGTCGCCCGGTTCGAGCGTGAGGTTTTGTTCGGGGTTCTTGCCGGAGAGGATGCGATCGTAACTCACGATGATCCGCTCGTCCCGCTTCACGGTCCTCCGCAGCACCGTGATTTCGTTGCGCTTCGCGTACTGGGTGAAGCCCCCGGCCAGGGAGATCGCCTGGAGAAGGGTCGTCTTGTTCTTGAGGGTCAGCGCCCCCTGGGTCAGCACCTCTCCCATGACGTAGACTTTGTAGCTGTTCACTTCCTCCACCAGGACCGTCACTCTCGGCTCACTTAGGAACTGCTTGAGCTTTCCGGTGAGCACGACTTTCAGCTCGAGGGGGCTCAAACCGGCCGCCTGGATGTCGTCGAGAAGCGGGAAGGAGATCTTCCCGTCGGGCCTGACCGGGACCGACCGGGTCAAGTCGGCCTCCTTCCAGACCTGGATGTTGAGCAGATCCCCCACGCCGATGCGGTAATCGCCGCTTAAGGCGGAGTCCGGCTCGGTGTCGCCCGGGCGCGGATCGGCGGTGGCCTCCGCCCCGAGGGCGAAGGCCGCCAGGGCCGTAACCAGGATCGCCAGGAGAAGGGCCGCCGATCGGCGCTTCATCCGAGCGCCGGGTCCCGAGGCGCCGCCGGCCCTCCGCATCGATAGATCCGCTTGTCTGCCGGAGACGAGGGCCGCCCGAGGTTTGGCCGGCGCCAGCCGGGCCGCATCGAGATCGTGGCCTTGCGAAGCACGGTGCATTACGTTTTCGTCCATCTCACCCCATCGCTTTCGGTATAAAGTGAACAACTTCCGCCGAATACAGCTCTCCCCTTTCCCGGATGACCGCGCCAGGCAGGGGAGGATTACGCTTTGTGGATTAACGGCCCGCGGGAAGCGTCGTTGATTGGATGGTCATGATGGCAACCCAACCTCGGACCGGGCCGGTAAAGCTGCTTCGACTCGATTTCGATCATTCTGATAGGGTCCGAAAGTGCGGTTCATCTGCGGAACCGTCCCACTTCCCCTTTCTTTCGTAAAGCTCTGACGGGCCAGAGTTCAAAATTCCGGACAGGAGCATCGTGCCCACGTTCCGTCCGGAAAGGCATCGATTTCCTGCAAATTGACCATCCGACGTTGGGAACGGTACGACTTAACTGCTTTCTTGTCAAGCAAAAAACCGCTTTCATTATCGTCACTTCCTTGTCGTTGTTTCGACACACAACGCCTGTAACTCGCTCTTACAATTGACAATTTTTAGTAATGGCCAAATCGGCTCATGAGATACAGGTCGAACCAAAAGAGGCAAGATGAAGGCAGGAGGAACGACAATTTTCAGAAGTTCACCGGCATGGCGAGTTTCTAAGTGGTCGGGGAGGGGCTGCGGCGCCGCGCCGAAATCGGAGCGCGCGGCGCGCTTCTCTCGCGATCCGCGACTCTCTCCCGCGCGCTCGACTCGATCCGTTCCTCCGCTTCGCGCCGCGCGATCTCCAGAAGGTCCTGGTCTCGCCCGAGCCGCGCGACTCTCAACCCGGGATCGCCCGCTTGCCGTAGACCCTGGAGCTCTCCCGGTCCCCGCAGCTCGAGATCGCGCCGCGCGATCTCGAAGCCGTCGGAGGTCGCGCAAAGAACCGCCAGGCGAGCCTCCGCCTCCGGAGTGATGTTTTCCCCCCGCAGGAGAATGCACCACGAGGCCGACCCTCCGCGGCCCACCCTGCCGCGCAATTGGTGAAGTTGCGAAAGCCCGAATCGATCGGCGTTCTCGACGATCATGACGCTCGCTTCGGGGACGTCGATGCCGACTTCCACCACCGTCGTCGCCACCAGCACGGAAATCTCTCCGGAGGCGAACGCGGCCATCACGCGACTCTTCTCCTCGGCGCTCATCTTTCCATGCAGCCCTCCCACCGCCACGCCCGACAAGGGGCCGCCGGCCAGGGAGGCCGCGTCCCCGCGGACCGACCGCACGTTCCGGCGGACCGAGTTTTCGACCAGAGGGTAGACGATCACTGAGCGGCGGCCCTGCGACGCCTCGCGGCGGATGAACGCGTAGATCTTGTCTCGATCCGATGGCGCGCGCACGATCGTCCGGACCTTGGCCCGTCCCGGAGGCCGCTCGTCCAGGAGGGAGACTTCCATGTCGCCGTAGAGCACCAGGGCCAAGGACCGCGGAATCGGGGTGGCGGTCATCAGGAGGAGATGGGGATGGACTCCCTTTTCCGCCAGGAGCGCGCGCTGTTGGACCCCGAAGCGGTGCTGCTCGTCCACCAGGACCAGCCCCAGGTTCTGGAACTCGATCTTCTCCTGAATCAACGCCTGGGTGCCAATCACCAGGCGCGCCTCCTCCGACCGCAGCCGGCGGCGGGTTTCATCACGGGAGGCGGCGGAGCTGCCGGCGGTGAGCAGCAACGGCCGGTGCCGCGTGGGAGCCAGTAGCCGCGTCGCGGACTGGTGATGCTGCTGGGCGAGGATTTCCGTCGGCGCCATCAGCGCCGCATGGAAGCCGTTTTCCAACGCCACGAGCGCCGCGAGCAGCGCCACGACCGTCTTTCCCGATCCGACATCTCCCAGGAGGATGCGGCTCATCGGTGACGCCCGGGAGAGATCGCGCAGAATCTCCTCCAGGACGCGGCTCTGGGCGGAAGTCAGCTTGAAGGGCGGAATCGAGGCGAGCAGGGCGCGAGTTCCGGGCGTGACTCGGAGCGGGAGGCCGGCCGACGATCTCCTGGCGCGGCGCGCTCGGATCAAGCGCTCTTGAAGCGTGAAGAGCTCCTCGAGCGCCAGCCGGCGATGCGCGGCGCTCCGTCCCTCGCGGAGGCTCTCGACCGGCGCATCGCGCGGCGGGAAATGGACCTCGCGGAGGGCGGTGGCGCGGGGCATCAGGAGCAGGCGGGAGATCGTTCCGGGCGGCAGCGGGTCGGGAGGATCGGCCGGCAGTCTCTTCAACGCCTCGTGGAGCATCCCCCGGATCCGCCGCGTGGAAAGACCGGCCAGGCTTCGATAAACCGGGACGATGCGCCCGGTGTGGATCCTCTCGGCATCCTCCGCCACGATCTCGAACTGCGGATTCTGGAGCCGGGGCCCCGTCTGCCCCTTGCCCGGAGGGCTCACTTCGCCGTACAGGACCGCCTCGCGCCCCTCCTTCAAGACGTTCCTCAAGTAAGGCTGGTTGTACCAGACGCAGGCGAGGGCCCCCGAATCGTCCGCCAGCCGGATCCGGAACAGGGTGAACCCCCGGACCCGCGTGCGCAGGAGCGCCGCGCCGGTGATTCTCCCGGTCACCGCGACCCGATCTCCCGGAACGAGGTTGGCGACGGGAACGAAGCGGCTGCGATCCTCGTAGCGGAAAGGGAGAAAGAGAAGGAAGTCCTCGACGGTGCGAATCCCCTCCTCCGCCAGCTTTTTCGCGCGGACCGGCCCGATCCCCCGAAGCGCACCGACGGGGGCGCCGAGATCCAGGCTCATGCGCGCCGTCCCCCGGGCGGGCTGGCCTCCGGTCCGGCCGGGGACTCGAGCGGCGCCCGCGCCCGACCCGGCAGGGCGAGAAAGATCCCGCCCAGCACGAGCGCCCCTCCCACGCACCACGTCGGCCGGAGCGGCTCGCCCAGCAGAAAGAAGGCGTAGACGCTTGCCAGGATCGGCTCCCCGAAAGCGGCCAGGTTCGCGTAGAAGACCTTCATCCGGCGTACCGCCCAGATGAAGGAGCCGTGGCCCACGAGCGTCGGGCCGGCGGCCATCAAGAAAAGCCACGGTAGGTCGCCTCGCGGGACGGCGAGAGACTCGCCGGACGCCAGGGCGGCGAGTCCGAGAAGGAGCGCCGCGGTTCCGTCGACGAACAAGAGGTAGCGGAAGAACGGCATCTCACGGCGAAGCCGCCGCCCGAGGATGAAATAGCCGGACCCGGCGGCGGCGCCCGCGAGCGCCAGAAGATCTCCCTTCAAGTGGCCCCCGGAGCGGACCGAGTCTCCGCCCATGATGATCGCCGTCCCGGCCAGGGCCAGCACCGCTCCCAGATAGAGGCGCGCCGGCGCTTCCTCTCCCAGGATCCGGCCCGAGAAGAGGGCCGAGAAGAGAGGTTGCGAGGCGACCAGCACCACGGAGCTGGCGACAGTCGTGTACGACAGCGAGCTGATCCAGGCGCCGAAATGGAGGGCGAGGAAGAGCCCGGCCAGGAAGACGAGTCGGGCCGAAGCGGCGGAAGGGAGCGCCGGCGCCGCGACCGCCGGAACGAGAGCCAGGGGGACGAGAAGCGCCGTGGCGAGCGCCAGGCGATAGAAGGCGACGACCAGCGGGGCGGAACCGCAGAAGCGGACCAGGATCGCGCCCCACGAAACCGCCAGGATGGCGAGAGCCAGGACGATCCCGGCGGCCAGCGAGGTGCGTTTCACCGGTCTCCCGGCAAGGCTTTCGACCGAGTTTCAGCGGACCGGAGGAGGCGAGGAAGGCTGCAGCGCCGCCGGCTCGCCCGCCCCGCGCGGCGACCCTCCCCCGTATCTTTGATCGAGGAACCTCCCCCACTTCGTGCGCGTGAAGCGCGCGATCTTGGCGCGTCCGATCGTCGGGTACCACAGCAAGTCGTGGTAGAAGTTCGAGGCGAAAGGGGCCCAGACCACCAGGGGCGAGTGCAGCGCGATCTTCTCCAGGAACCGCAGCGGTCCGAGGCGCAGCATCTGATCGCCCCAGATCACCAGGCTCCGCTTCGCGTGGAAACCGAAGCTCACCCCTTCCACGGACTCGCCGGCCACTTCGATGTCACGGGGGTTCGCCGTGCCGAGGCCCCGGTCGTGGCACATCCTCAGGTAAGGGATCGCCATCGGGTCGAAGCCCATCATCCGCGCCGCGACCGCGTCGACGGCGACCGAATCGGCTCCCGCCAGAAGGTAGTCCTTCACGATCGGCTCCATCGTCCGGGGGCCGGCGCCGTCGCCGGCCACCGTCCCGTCCATGACCGTGAACACCGCGGGATGGAGCTCCTTCTGCATCATCACGAGATCGACCAGGACCTCGTGGATGTACTTGTGCGCGTAATGGCGGACTTCCTTGAGCAGCCCGCCGAACGCGTTCTTGATGGAGCCGGTGGTGGTGGAGTGCCCGTGGGTCTTCATGGTCGGAAGGTGCAGGATGCTCCGGCCCGGATAGATGGCCGGAATCTCAATCCCCTCGGGGAAGATCTGGTTCAACCGCAGCAGCGGCGACTTGAACCGGTAGACCGTCCACTCCACTTCGGTGAGCGGCTGGAATTCGAGGCCGAACCTGCGGATGACGGGAAGCCAGCGGTTGTTGGCCGCTCCCTTCCACGGCTCGGTCACGACCGTCTTGTTCTCGACCGGAGTGACGCGCGAGGCCGGGAATCCGTCGTCGATAAGCGTCTGAAGCACCCCCTCCAGCTGCCAGGGCTGGGACGAACAGGAGGGGAAGTATTTGGTCCAGGAAAGATTGAGCTTCACCAGGAGCGGGACCGCCGGGTCCAGGACCTCCTGATAGCGCGCCAGATGCATCAGCTTCCGGTAATCGGAAAGCACGCGGTCCGGCTCGGTCCGGAGAACCGCAACGAGGGAACGGGCCATCGCGGAAGACCTCCCAGGGATTGACAATGGCGCGCCCGGCTCGGCGCGCACCGACGCAGCCATCTTAAGTCTTTCGGGCCGATCCTGGCAATCGCCGGCGACGCCCGGGGCGCGCCTCATTAGTGGTAGAGAATCAGCCCCACCACGGCCGCCCACAAGGCCACGCATAGGAGCAGCGGATGATCCGTGAGGAGCGACGTGGCCGGATTGCCTCCCTGCCCTCGCCGGTGCACCAGATACAGGTAGCGGAAGATCCCGTAGAGCACGAACGGGATGGTCAGGAAGAGGTGACGGGTCCCCAGTTTCTGCTCCACCTCGGGCGAAATGGTGTAGAACGAATAGCAGACGACCGTGGCGGCGGTGACGATCGAGATCATCTGATCCAGGAAAGCCACCGAATACTCCTGGAGCGAAACGCGGTGATCTCCCGCCCCCCGGAGGAGAGTCTCCAGCTCTTGCCGCCGCTTGCAGAACGCCAGGAAAAGCGAAAGAAGAATCGTGCAGAGGATCAGCCAGGGGGAGATCTCCACGTCGATCGCCACCGCGCCGGCCAGCGCGCGGAGCACGAAGCCCAGGCCGATGATCATGACATCCAGGATCACCAGCTGCTTGAAATAGAGCGAATAGGCGACGTTGGTCAGCAGGTAGGCGAGCGCGATCGCCCCGAAGGGAAGGGAGAGCGCGAAGGACGCCGCCAGGCTCGCCGTGAGCACGACGGCGGCGAAAGGAATCGCCAAGGAGACCGCGAGCCGCCCGGAGGCGAGGGGTCGCGACGACTTGAGCGGATGATGCCGGTCCCTCTCGCGGTCGACCAGATCGTTGAAAAGATAGACGACGCCCGAAATGGCGCAAAAGAGGGCGAAGGCCGCGACCGAATGGATCAGCCGGACCGGATCGCCCACCTGCTTGGCGAACAGGAGAGGGGCGAAGAGAATGAGGTTCTTGATCCACTGCCGGGGTCGCATCGACTCCAGCAGGGCCAGAAGAACGCGAGGCGGGGAGAGCGCGACCCCTTCCATGGAGCTCCGTCTTGCGGCGTCCGTCGCCGGCGGGAGCGCATGTTAGCATCCCGCCTCGGCCCGGCAAAACCGGATTTGCGGAGCCGGGCATCGGCACTTACACTGATCGGATGACCCGGCCCGCCGCATCCCGCGTCGCGCTCCTCATTCCCGCGTACAACGAGGAGGCCGCCCTGCCCCTCGTCTTGCGCGCCATCCCGGACGGAATCGTCGACGAGGTCGTCGTTGTCGACAACGGTTCGACCGACGGGACGGCCCGCGTGGCCCGCGAGCACGGCGCGAGAGTGGTCCCGGAGCCGCGGCGCGGTTACGGAGCCGCCTGCCTCGCCGGGCTGAGCCACCTGATGAGGGATCCCCCGGACATCGTCGTGTTCATGGACGCCGACTTCAGCGATCGTCCCGAGGAGATGCCCCGCCTGCTGGCGGCGCTCCGGGAGTCGGAATGCGACCTGGTGATCGGCTCACGGACTCTGGGAAAAGCCGAGCCGGGAGCCCTCCTGCCCCAAGCCCGCTTCGGCAATCGTCTCGCCACGTTGCTGCTGCGCGTCCTGTTCGGCGCCCGGTACACCGATTTGGGCCCGTTTCGGGCGGCACGCTTCGATCGCCTCGTCGCCTTGGGGATGACCGATCGGGACTACGGATGGACGGTGGAGATGCAGGCGCGGGCGGCGCTGGAGGGCTGGAAGACGGCGGAGGTCTCCGTGAGCTATCGCCGGCGCGTCGGGACGTCGAAAATCACCGGGACCTTCCGGGGGAGCTGGCGGGCCGGAACCAAGATCCTGACGACCCTCTTGCGGCTTCGCTTGATGGGCAACGGCTCCGGGCCTCGTCGAAATCCCTGACTCAGCCCCGGCGGCGAGGCCGCTCCGCGGGACGGGAAATCGGGATCACTTCCCGCCCAGGGCGCGCCGGCTCGAAGTTGCGGCGGACGCGAATCATCTCTCCGGCGATGCTCACCGCGATCTCCTCGGGCGTGCAGGCTCCGATCGGCAGGCCGATCGGGGCGCGGATCCTCCCCAGGGCCTCCTCGGGCACTCCCTCTTCGCGCAGGCGATCCATCACGACGGCGATCTTGCGGCGGCTTCCGATCAGGCCCAGGTAGGCCGGCGAGCTTCCCGCGACGCGGCGCAGGGCCGCGAGGTCGGTTCGATGGCAGCGCGTCACGACGGCGACGTAGGTGGAGGGATCGATGGGCGGCAGATCCCCCGCGAAATCGGGGCCCGCCTGCCATCGACGGACCGGCCCCGCGAAGGCGACGTTCTCGAGAAATCGGGGTCGGTCCTCCACCACGGTCACGTCGAATCCCAGACCCGTGCTCAATCGGGCGAGCGCCGCGCCCACGTGCCCTCCCCCGAAGATGATCAGGCGCTCTGGAGGAACCTCGACCTGAAAATGAACCCGGGCGCGGCCGCCGCACACCATGCCGGTCGAGCCGGCGTGATCTCCCTCGCGAAGGGAATACTCCTTCACCCCCGTTCCGCCTTCGTCCAGGAAGCGGCGGGCGTCCTCCACGATCATCGCCTCCAGGGCGCCGCCCCCCACCGAGTCGATCAGGGTCCCGTCGCTGACGACCGCGAGGCGCGCCCCCGCCTTGCGGGGGGTCGAGCCGCTCGTCTCGACGACGGTGGCGACGGCGACGCGCTTGCCCTCGCGCAGCAGCCTGGCGATCTTTTCGAGGAACTCGACGCTCATTCCAGGGGCTCCGGCGGTTTCGTCACGGGGCTCCCGTCTTTCCCCGGTGGGCGGCGTGCCAGCGGGCCCAGCGATCGGCGTCCTGGCCGAAATCCTCGTTGGTGAGGCTGCGCAGGCCCCAGGCCGCCTTCGCCTTCATCTCGGGGCTGGAGGCGGGGCTTCGCAGAACGCCGAGGATGAATTGAAACGTCTCCGATCCTCCGGCGAAAGGCACGGAGCCCAGCGCGAGGAGACGCACCTTCTCGGAAGAATCCCGGCGCACTGTCTCGATCAAGGCCTCGGTCGTCCTTTTTTCCGAGAAACCTCCGAGCACCGAGGCGCTGTTCGCGCGGACTTGCTCGCTCGGGTCGGAGAGGCCTTGAATGAGGGTGTCGGCGACGCGCGGAGTCCCGAGCTGGTTCAGTCCTTCCAGAGCCGCCTTCACGACTCCCAGGTCGGGATCCTTCAGGGCCTTCAGGAGCGTCGGAACGGTCTTCTGGTCGTCGAGCGCTCCGAGGGCGTAGAGGGTCGCGGTGCGGGCGGCGGCATCCGGCTCCTTGCCGTAGGTGTCCGACAGGATCTGCGCCGCGCGAGGATGCCCGCCGTTCAAGCGGAGGATTCGGGCGATCATGATCCGGCTGTCGGCCGGCGTCGAGACGGGCAGGAGGCGTATCGGATTGTAGAAGACGTTGAACCGGCGCGACAGATCCAGCTCCCCGACCAGCGCCTGCTTCGACGCCTCGTCCCCGATGGCCATCAGCTTCAGGATCGACTGCACCCGGAATTCGGCGTTCTTGCTCCGCAGCCCCTGCGCGAAGGGCGCGGTCTTTTTTTCCCGGACGAGCTGATCCAGCCTCTCCGTCGCCTCCAGGCGCTCCTCGTAGTCGTCCGAGCTCGACTGCGTGTAAAGCTTTTCCACGTCCACTTCGGCGGCGCACGCCGCCGCGAGCGTCAGGAGGCCCAAGAGGGCGGCGAGCCGCGGGCTGACCCGGCGGCTGGAGGGGCGCGTCCGGGCCAGGCTCACAGCAGCGCCCGGCGCAACGACGAGATATGGGCCGGCGTGGTCCCGCAACACCCTCCGATCAGGCGCGCGCCGGCCCGCACGAACCGGGGCGCGAAGCGCGCCATCACGGCCGGCCCTTCCTCGTAGCGCCGGATCTCCTGTCTCCAGCGCGGCAGACCCGCGTTGGGCTCGGCGGCGAGAGGACCGGCGTAACCCGCCGCCATCGCCCGGAGGGCCTCGAGAACCGAGGCGGCGCCGCTCGAGCAATTGGCGCCGGGAATGTCGGCTCCGGCGTCGAGGGACGAGTCGCGGCAGTCGGTGGCGGAGAAGCCGAGCGCCGTCTTCCCTCCGTTCGCGTAGGTCATCATCGCCACGACCGGCAGGTCGCTCTCCTTCCGTACGGCCCGAATGGCCAATTCCATCTCATGGGGATCGGCGAACGTCTCGAGCAGGAAGAGATCGGGCTTCGCGGCCAGCAACGCCGAGGCCTGCTCATGGAAGATCGCCTCGACCTTCTTCGAGGCCGGACGCTTCTTGCCCTGGTGATAAAGGCCGGTGGGACCCATGTCGGCCGCCACCAGGCTGCGCGTTCCCGCGGCCTTCCGAGCCGCCTCGACCCCGCGACGATTGATCTCCTCGAGCATTCCCGCCAGGCCGGAGGCCTGGAGACGCGCCCGGTTCCCTCCAAAGGTGTTGGTCAGGAGAATGTCCGCTCCCGCGCGCGCGTAGCGCGCGTGAATCGCCGCCACTTCCTCGAAGGCCTCGAGAAGGAACACCTCCGGGCAGAAGCCGGGCCCCGGAACCTTCAAGGAAATGAGGAGCGTCGCCAGGCCGCCATCGAGAATCAGGACCCTGCGCGCCGCAAGATCCAGGAGTTCCCGCCGGGTCATGGGGCGTCATTCCTCCTCATCGGAGGATGAAGCGCCTGCCGTCTTGGCGTGCACCGTCTGGAGAGAGAGGATCTCGAAACGCTTCAGGCCGCTGGGGACCTGGATGGAAACCTCGTCTCCGACGCGGTGTCCCACCAGGCCCTTGCCGATCGGCGAGGTCGCGGAAATCAAGCCGCGGGCGCCGTCCGCGTCGTCCGCGAACACCAGCTCGTAGCGAATCTCCTTTGCCTCGCCGACGTCGTAGAGCACGACCGTGGATCCGAGTCCCACCCGGTCCCTCGGAAGCGTATCGAGCTTGATCATTGAGATTTCCGAAAGACGCTTCTTGATGTTGCCGATCTTGGCTTTGACGTAGCTTTGCCGTTCCAGGGCGGCGTGATACTCGGCGTTCTCGCGGAGATCGCCCATGGCGAGCGCCTTCTTGATCTCCTTGGGAAGCTCGTGCCGGTACTCCTTCTCGAGACTATGCAGTTCCTTCTCCAGCTTCTCGATGATCTGCTTGAGCATCTTCTCTCCGGGATTTGAAGGGCCCTCGAAGTTTACGTTGACCTCCACCTGTTGTCAACGTCTTGTGCGCTCAAGGCTTAACGAGGCGCATTGGGGGGCGAGCCGGGCGCTGCGAAGGGGGGTGGGGGACCTTTCGGTCCCCCGTTTCGGGTTGTTGTTGGGAGGTAGTGACGAAGACTGTTCAGTTTGTATATATAGGTTTTTGATGCGATTTGGAGGGAGTGCACCAAAAATCATATATATACGTTATCTTCCGT